>JBKJJI010000001.1:0-3766 GCA_046598115.1 Acidimicrobiia bacterium
CCATCGCCATCGCGTTCCAGCGGATCCCGGCCCGGATCTTGCGCTCGAGATCCTCGTCGCCCGGGAACCACGGCTCGTGCTCGGCCGGCACCGTGTTGATGTAGTCGGTGGTGACCATCGCGGGGACGTCGACGCCCTGCTCGCGCGCCCGCTCCATGAGCCGGGCGATCAGGTAGCGGGTGCGGTTGCGTCCGTGGACGTCGGTGACGGCATCGAGGGAGTCGAGCCATTCCTGGGTCTCGACCGGGTCGATGTCGGGGAGCTGGTGGACGAATCCGTCGAAGAACACTGCGCCAAGCGTACGCCCCTACCGCACGGTCACTTCCGCAACGGCAGGCGGAGGCTCACGACCGCGCCACCCGCGGGATCGTTCGCCGCTGCTGCCTTCCCCCCGTGCGCTTCCATGATCGTGGCGACGATCGCGAGACCGATGCCCGTCCCCTGGCGATCCGCACGGCCGTCACCCCGCGCCCATCGCTGGAACACCGTGGGGATGAGTTCGGGCGCGAACCCCGGCCCGTCGTCACGGACCTCGATGACGGCCTCGCGCTTCGTGGTCCGGACCCCGAGCCGCACATGGCCGGCGCGTCGCGTCGCGTTCTGGACGACGTTCTGGATCGCCTGGCGGAGCAGGGAGTCGTCGGCATCGACGATCACCGACACCGGGGCGTCGACGGTGACGATCGCCGTCTCCGTGGTCGTGACCGTCGCGATCTCCTCGACGAGCAGGTCGAGACGCAGCGGCGTTCGCCGGGGTGTCGCCTGTCCCGCCTCGAGACGCGCCAGGTCAAGCATGTCGGAGATGCTCGTCCCCGCGCGCACCGACGCGTCCTTGATCTGCGACAGCGCGCGGACGTAGTCGGGCTCGTCGCGCGACCGTCGCAACGCCTGGCTCGCCGAAGCCTGGATGACGGCGATCGGCGTCCGCAGCTCGTGGGCCGCGTTCGCCATGAAGTCCCGTTGCTGCTCGAGCGCGCGTCGAGCCGGACGAAGCGACCGACCCGAGAGGAACCATCCCGCCAGCGACGTGAAGAGCACGACTGCGATCGAGATGAGGGCCACCTCCCGACGCAGGGCGTTCGCGTCGTCCTGGTAGGGCCCGAGCCACGAAGCGGCCACGATGGCTTGTCGGCCCTCGCCCGGGATGCGCTGCGCGAACAGCAGGAAGTCGTCACCATGCTCGGTGTATCGCTCGGTGAGCGGGCCGAACCGGACGACATCGGCACCGAGCGACAGCGTCGGCGGTTCGAGGTCGGTCGATCCGAGCTCGGTGACGACGTCGGCGCGCGCGTCGACGAGCCACGTGTCGATGATGTCCGTCGGCGGGTCGGCGGGATCGAAGTTCCCGACGATGAACGCCACGTCCTCCTGCAGGTCGCGCTCCGCCTGCCCATCGATCTGACGGACCCCGAGCGTCACCGCGAAGAACGCGAGGACGGCCACGGAGAGGGCCGAGACCAGCGCGAAGACGAGGGTCAGGCGCACGCGCACCGCACGCAGGTTCGTCATGGCCCGACCCGGTAACCGACGCCGCGAACCGTCTCGATGAGCTCGGGAAGCTTGCGTCGCACGCTCGCGACGTGGACGTCCACGACGTTCGAGATGCCGTCGTAGTGCGCGTCCCAGACGTGCTCCAGCGCGTCGGTGCGGCTGACCGCGTCGCCGCGTCGCGAGACGAGGTAGTGCAGGAGCGAGAACTCCCGCGGGGTCAGCGGGATCAGGACGTCGCCGAGCCAGACCCGATGCGCCGCGGGGTCGATCCGGACCTGCCCGATCTCGACGACCGGAGCGCCCTCGGTCGCGGGTCGACGCAGGAGTGCACGGACCCGGGCCGCGAGCTCGGCGAAGTCGAAGGGCTTCGTGACGTAGTCGTCGGCGCCGGCGTCGAGCCCACCGACCGTGTCGGCGAGGGTGTCGCGCGCGGTGAGGACGAGGACGCGGGCCGGCGATCCGCTCGACCGCAACCGGGCGCAGAGCGTCAGTCCGTCGCCGTCGGGGAGTCCGAGGTCGAGCACGACCAGGTCGTAGTCGGCGACGCTCAGCGCCAGATCGGCCCCTGCGACCGTGGGTTCGAGGTCGACCGCATGGCCCTCCTCCCGGAGACCACGCTCCAGCACATCGCCGAGCGCCTCGTCGTCCTCCACCACGAGCACCCGCATCGGCCGATGATCCCACGCGAACCCGGCAACCCGACGCCGCGCGGCCGGATGCCGACCGGGTGGCGCCCCGACCGGCGGTTACCCTGATGCGCTCATGAGCGGCGGTCGGATGCGCTACCTCCCCGCACTCGACGGCATCAGAGCGCTCGCAGTGCTGGCGGTCCTCGCTTACCACGGTGGACAGTCCTGGGCGGCGGGCGGGTACCTCGGTGTGGACGCGTTCTTCGTCCTGTCCGGGTTCCTCATCACGAGCCTGCTGCTCGCCGAGCGGCGTCAGACCGGAGCGATCGACCTCCGCGCGTTCTGGCTCCGGCGGGCGCGCCGTCTTCTCCCGGCCCTCTTCCTCGTCCTCGGCGCCGTCGCCGTGTACGCGGCCCTGGTCGCGGCGCCTACCGAGCTCGAGCGCATCCGGGTCGACGGGCTCGGGTCGCTCTTCTACGTCGCGAACTGGCGGTTCGTGTTCTCGCACCAGTCGTACTTCGAGCAGTTCGCCGCGCCGTCGCCACTGCGCCACATGTGGTCGCTCGCGATCGAGGAGCAGTTCTACCTGCTCTGGCCGCTCCTCGTGTTCGGTCTCCTGCGCTGGAAGCAGGGTTCGGTGCGGATGCTCGCGATGGCGACCGGAGGGCTCGCACTGTCGTCGCTGATCCTCATGATGGTGCTGCACGCACCCGGCGAGGACCCGTCCCGCGTGTACTACGGCACCGACACCCGGGCCACGTCGCTCCTCGTCGGCGCACTCCTCGCCATGCTCGTGGCATGGCGACCGTTCGGCAGGACCCAACGCGAGCGCACCGTGTTGCATGTCACCGCGCTCGGCGCCGCCGGGGTACTCGGATGGTGGTGGGCGACGACCCCCGACCGGTCCGACTGGCTCTACAACGGCGGCCTGCTCGCCGCAGCTCTGCTGGTGGCCGTGGTCATCGCGGACTCGTCCCAGGAACGGACTGGTCCGCTCGGCTGGATGCTCTCGTTGCGCCCCCTCCGGTGGATCGGGGCGATCTCCTACGGCCTGTACCTCTGGCACTGGCCGATCTACGTGTACCTCAACTCCGCTCGCGTGAACGCCGACGGCTTCGCGCTGTTCGCGATTCGGATGGCCGTGACGTTCGTGGTCGCGACCGCGTCGTACTACCTCGTGGAGCAGCCGATCCGCACCGGCTCGTGGCGACGCATCCGGGTCCGGATCGCGGCCCCGATCTCCGTCGCGGTGCTCGTGGTGGCGCTGATGCTCGGGACAGCCGGCGCGGTCGCACCGCCGACGGAGATCTCGGCGGCCGACCTCCTTCCCCCGTCGAGCAGGCCGTCGCGCGCACCGGCGGCCGAGGCTCTGCCGAGGGTCCTGCTCGTCGGCGACTCCGTCGCGAACAGCCTCGCACCGGGGCTGGAGACACAGGCGGCGGAACGTGGCTTCCAGTTCTGGAACGCGACGATCCCCGGTTGCGGGTTCGCGACCGAGGAGGGTGAGCGGCTCGTCGCGAGCCAGTGGGTCGGGCCCTACACGAAGTGCGAGCCGAGCTGGCGCAGCCGCTGGCCCGAGCAGGTCGAGGTCTGGCAGCCCGACGTGGTCGTACGTCTCCTGCGCTCCGAGCATGATCACGACCACG
>JBKJJI010000098.1:0-3363 GCA_046598115.1 Acidimicrobiia bacterium
GCACCGAACTTCGTGATGTTCACGACCCGTCCGCTGTACGTCGCGCCGAGCTCGGCGGTCGGCGGGTCGAGGATCAACTCGATGCGGCGACGGGCCTCGTCGACTGCGCTGTTGTCCTTCGAGCCGATCGAGACCGTCCCGACGACACCGTCGTCGCTCACCGACACGTCGGCGCCGGTCTCCTGGGTGATCGTGTTGATGACCTTGCCCTTCGGGCCGATGACCTCGCCGATCTTGTCGATCGGGATCTGGATGCTGATGATCTTCGGCGCGCTGGCCTGCACGTCGTCGCGGGGCTCCGCGATCGCACCTTCCATCACGTCGAGGATCTGGAGCCGGGCGTCGCGGGCCTGGCTCAGCGCCTTGGCGAGCACGTCGGCGGGGATGCCGTCGATCTTCGTGTCGAGCTGGAGCGCCGTCACCGCGTCACGGGTGCCCGCGACCTTGAAGTCCATGTCGCCGAACGCGTCCTCCTGGCCGAGGATGTCGGTGAGGGTGACGTACTCGCCGTCGTGGAGCACGAGGCCCATCGCGATGCCGGCCACCGGGGCCTTGATCGGCGTCCCGGAGTCCATGAGCGACAGCGACGATCCGCAGACCGACGCCATCGAGGTGGAACCGTTCGATGCGAGCACGTCGGAGACGACCCGGATCGTGTAGGGCCACTCCTCTTTGCTGGGGAGCACCGGGGTGAGCGCGCGCTCGGCGAGCGCACCGTGGCCGATCTCCCGACGCTTCGGGGATCCGACGCGGCCGGTCTCGCCGGTGGAGAACGGCGGGAAGTTGTAGTGGTGCATGTAGCGCTTGCGGTCGTCGACGCCGATCGAGTCGACCATCTGCTCCATACGGGGCATGCCGAGCGTGACGACGCTGAGGACCTGCGTCTCGCCCCGCTCGAAGAGCCCGGTGCCGTGCGCCGTCGGGAGGAGGTCGACCTCGGCGTACAAGGGCCGCAGGTCGCTCGTCCCGCGTCCGTCGATGCGCACGCCGTCCTTCACGATCCGGTCGCGCACGACCTTCTTCTGGAGCGAGCGGTATGCCGCCTTGAGCTCGCGCTCACGGCCGGCGAACGCACCCGGGGCATCGGCGGAACCGACCAGCGTCGCGATGGTCACGGCGCGGATCTCGTCGAGGCGGTTGTTGCGGGCGTTCTTCTCGGCGATCGCGAGCGCCTCGCTCGTCGCGTCGAGCGCCTCGGCCACGACCGCGTCGTAGACGTCGGACGTGTAGTCGACACGCGGGTCGTAGTCGATCGTCTCGATCGGGCCGTTCGCTTCCTGGACCTTCTTCACGAGCTCGAGCTGGAGGTCGATCGAGGCGACGATCCACTGCTTCGAGTACTCGAGGCCCTCGACGATCGTGTCTTCGGTGACCTTCGGGGCGCCGCCTTCGTAGCGGTCCCACGATCCCTCGGTGCCGCCGGCCTCGACCATCATCACTGCGACGTCGCCGTCGTGGAGCTTGCGTCCGGCGACGACCATCTCGAACGTGGACTCGTCGCCCTGCTCGTAGGTGGGGTGGGCGACCCAAGCACCGTCGACGTGCGCGATGCGCACGGCGCCGATCGGACCGCTGAACGGGATGCCCGAGACCATGAGCGCGGCGGATGCGCCGTTGATCGAGGCGATGTCGTGCGGGTTCTCGAGGTCGGCGCCAAGGATCGTGGCGATGACCTGGACCTCGTTGCGGAAGTCGGCGGGGAACGACGGGCGCAGCGGCCGGTCGGTGAGACGACACGTCAGGATCGCGGCCTCGCCCGGGCGACCTTCACGACGGAAGAAGGAGCCGGGGATCTTGCCCGCGGCGTACATCCGCTCCTCGACGTCGACCGTCAGGGGGAAGAAGTCGATCCCCTCACGTGGGGTCGACGTGGCGACCGTGGAGAGCAGGGTCGTGTTGCCGATCTGGACGAGGACCGCGCCGGCGGCGAGCTTGGCGAGCCGACCCGTCTCGAAGGACATGGTGAGGCCGGCCTCGTTGACGGGACCGGACACTCGGATGGCGCTGGGCGCCTGGGGTGACATGGGAACAGATACTCCTCGTATCGGAGAGCCGGCGGTTCCCAGTGGTCAGGGTCCGGACCTGTGGCGAACGTGCAACCGGCCCGGGCGCTGGCGACTGACAACCGACGCGCTCGTCGTTGCCCGGGCATCGTGCCCGGGCTGCTTGTCGGGCGGACGCCTCCCTGGCGTCGCCCCTGGTGGTCCTACCGGCGGAGTCCGAGCTTGGCGATGAGCGCCCGGTACCGTTCGACGTCGTTGCGTCGCAGGTAGTCGAGCAGTCGACGTCGCTGGCCGACGAGCATGAGCAGCCCCCGTCGCGAGTGATGGTCCTTCTTGTGGACCTTCAGGTGCTCGGTCAGGTGGTTGACCCGCCCGGTGAGCAGCGCGATCTGGACCTCCGGTGAACCGGTGTCGGTCTCGTGACGGCGGTGCTCGCCGATGACGGCAGCAGTGTCGGGCATACGTTCGCTCTGGCTCCGAGGTGGGACGGCCCGACCGGACGGCCGGGACCGGACCAGGCTATCAGGGACGCCGGATCGCCCATGCCTCGGGTGGGCAGGCCTCGGGTGCGCGGGCCCCGACGCAGGAGCGGGGCTCCCGAGCCGTCAACCCTGGGTGGCGAGGCCGCAATCGGCGGCGAACTCGTCGATCCGACGATCGAGGCGCCGCTGCTCCTTCGGACTGATCTTCTCGGCGAACACCAGGTCGCGGATCTCGGGGTCGGTGACCTGGAAGTCGGTGAGGCAACGGGCGTCCTCGGGCCGCAGCGTCCGGCTCACGTCCTCGGTGAACCCGTACACGAGGTACCGGGTGGAGAGGGCGTCGGCGGCCTCGAACAGGGCGTCCTCGGTCGGGAGCGCGGCGTCGGCCACCCCGCAGGCGTCGAGGTGCACCGCGGCGCCCGTTCGCCGCACCGACACCGCGTCCTGCGGATCGGCGCCCGCCCACTCCCGGAGCGCCGCGCGCAGCTCGGTCGCCTCGTTCGCGTCATCGGTTGCGATCACCGCCCGGATGCACGGGACCTCGTCGCGCGCGAACCCGACGTAGGTGTCGCCGCGCCAACCGGTCACCGCGGCGAGCGCGACACGCGGGTCGATGCGAGCCGAGAGGAGTGTGTAGAGGTGCACGACACCGATCTCGTCGGCCCCGCCGCGTCGCGTCTCCCCCGCCTCGAGCTTCGGCTTCCGGGGTGGCTCGGGGCGCTCGTGGCGGACGAACGCCACCGGGTCGACGATCTGCTCGTCGGATGGTGGAGGATCGCGGAACGCCGCGTTCACCGACCGAGCCTCACCGATGAGGCGCAGGTAGTCCACGAACTCGTACCCGAGCCCGTACGGGGTCGACAGCAGGAAGACGAGCG
>JBKJJI010000157.1:0-5824 GCA_046598115.1 Acidimicrobiia bacterium
GGTGAGCGTGCGGACGGTGGCGTCGAGGCCGATGTCGTCGGTCGGGTAGCTCTTGACCCCCACCTCGTTCACGTTGGTCGCACCCGTTGCACCCATCGTCGTGGCGAGCGGGTTGCGGAACCGGGAGTTGTTCGCCTCCGCGCCGATCCAGGCCGACAGCGCACGGACGTTCTCGACCGTGGTCGGGACGCCGAGGCGGTCGCAGAGCATAACCGACCAGCGCGTGCGGGCATGGCCGCCCGCCTCGAGCGCGTGGAGCAGCTGGGTCCGCTGCTCGGTGGCGGTCGCGAGTGCAGTGCGCAGCTCGTCCGCACGCGCCTGTGCCGCCACGACCGCGACACTCGCCGCGACGGCTGCCGACTCGGCTCGCTCGGGTGCGAGGTCACCGAGGATCGCGCCGGCGGCGCTGTCGGCGACCGATCCGGCCCCGGCCCTCAGCGGGCTGGCGAGGTGGTCGGCACCCGACGGAGCGTCCTTGGCCGAGGCGGCGGCTCTTGCTGCGGCGGCAGCCAGCAGGTCGGCGTCAGCCTGGGGGAGCCCACCCTGGGCGGCTCGGAGCGAGGCGTCGACCGCCGAGAGCTGGTGCGTGATCTCCATCGCCGCGCTGCGGGACGCGTCCTCGAGGGCGGCGGCTCCAGCGTCGGGTGGGCGCAAGCCCAACGCTGCGACGGCGACGAGCCCGGCGGCGAACACGAGGACACCAACGCGCGGCGCGAGACGCCGTTGGCTCTGCCCGCGTTGGTGCTCGTGCTCCACCGTCTGCCTCCCAGCTGTACCCAGGGGGCAGATCGGCAGCCGGGAGGCCGGCCTTGAGCGCGGATGGCAGCGCCCGGGGAAGCAGGAGCCCCGGGGGAGTCAGGAGCCCCGGGGGAGGTGGATCAGCCGAGGGCGCCCGAGGCCCGCAGTGCCTCGACGGCGGCGGGGTCGAGCCCGAGGACGTCGGCGAGGACTTCGTCGACGTGCTGGCCGACCGTGGGGGCCCGCTCCGGGAGCGGCTGCTCGGCGTCGAGCACCTTGAGCGGTGTCGGCAGTTGATCGGCGCCGAGACGGCTCCGGGAGATCCACGGGAACCGGTCCTGGAACTGAGGGTCCTCCATGATCGTCTTCGGCGTGTTCACCGGCGCGATCGGCGTGTTGACCTCGTTCGACCAGGTGATCCACTCGGCCGACGTCTTCGTCTTGAAGATGTCGCGTAGCTCGCCCTGGAGCTCGCGGTTGTTGCGGGCGTGGTCGGCGAACTTCTCGCCCGGCCACCGCTCGAACAGGTCGAGCCGGTCGATGCCCCGGCAGAAGTTCTCCCAGAACTCGCGCTCGGAGGCCATGAACAGGACGTGGCCATCGGCCGACTCGTACATCTGGTAGCGCACGCCCTCCTGCATCCCCGCGGTGCCGGGCGCGCGACGCTCGTAGTTGTCGGACGCGTTGCCGGTGACCTCCGACTGCGGCCGCTCGTAGGCGCGCCACGACTCGGAGCGGTACCAGTCCATGTACGCGGCTGCGTCGGACTGGGCGATCTCCATCTGCGACCCGTGGCCGGTCTCGCGGGCGCGCACGATACCGGCGAGGATCCCGAACGCGCCGAAGAGCGGACCGGCGTGGATCCCCGTCGACGGGTGCTCGGCGATGTAGCAGAAGCCCTCGTCGTCGTAGGCGGGGTTCACGAGTCCGGCCCAGGTGTCGTAGGCGATCCCGTGGCTCGGCATGTCCTTGTAGGGGCCGGTCATCCCGTAGCCGGAGATGGTGATGAACACGATCTTCGGGTTCAGCTCGCGCAGCGCGTCGTACCCGAGCCCGAGGCGCTCGAGGGCGCCAGGGCGCATCGCCTCCACGACGGCGTCGGCGGTGGCCACCAGGTCGCGGAAGATCTGGACCGCCTCGGGCTTCTTCAGGTCGAGGGTGAGGCTGCGCTTCCCACGGTTGACGTGGAGGTGCATGAGGGAGTCGCCCTCGACGATCGGCCACGTCATCTGGCGGATGTAGTCGCCCTTGGGTGGCTCGACCTTGATGACGTCGGCCCCGAGGTCGACGAGGTGCGACGTGATCGCGGCCGGGCCGAGCAGCGAGAGCTCGATGACCCGCACCCCCGAGAGCAGTCCGGTGTTCTCGCCCATGGTCAGGCTCCTGGTTCGGTCGGTGCGACGTCGGCGATCGTCGTCGTCGTCGTGGTCGTGGTCGGTGGCGGCGCGGTCCGTGCGCGCAGCTGCATGTTCATCCCCGGGTGGATCGTGCAGACGATCAGGTACTTGCCGGGCTTCGTGATCGTGCGCGAGTACTTGCCCTTTGCGAACGTCTTCGACTTGAACTTCTGCGGGCCGTTCGTGACCACGACGTTGTGCGCGGCGACGCCGCCCCACTTCCAGGTCACCTTCGTCCCCACGACCACCTTCACCTTGCGGGGCTTGAAGCTGTTGTCGAGGACCTGCACCGTCTTGGTGGGCGGTCCTGCTGCGACCTCAGTGAGCGTGGTCGTCGTCGTGGGCTCGGTCTGTGCGGCGGCGGGCCCGACGAGGGACACGGTCAGCAGCGTGGCGAGGCCGACGGTGACGACGGCGGCACGTCGGTGGCAACCGGGGAGGGCCATCTCGAGGCGGTCCTTTGCGCGAGGGGTGACAATCGGGGCGACGCGACGGTAGCCATCTCGGGGGCCGAATCGGGAACCACTCCCCGAGCCGGCGGGGAGTGCGGGCGCTCCTTGCCGACGGTCGCTCTATGCGGCAGCCTGTCACCCGGCGACCCGGCGTGGGCGCGCGAAGGGGAGCCATGGCACTGACGCTCGACCAGATCGACATCTACGACCCGGTCCGCTTCGGCGACGGGGTTCCGCTCGAGGAGTTCGCGCTCCTCCGGCGCGAACGTCCCGTGCACCGCCAGGAGATGCCCGACGGCACCTTCTATTGGGCCCTCATGAAGCACGCCGACGTCGTCGGCGTCTCGCGGAACCCGACGCTGTTCTCCGCCGAGCGTGGTGGCGTCGTCCTCGAGGACATGCCGGCCGAGCAGCTCGAGCAGACGAAGAACATGCTCCTCATGATGGACCCGCCCCGTCACACGCAGCTGCGTGGAGAGGTGTTCCCGCACTTCCGCCCCGGCCAGATCGGGCGCATGGAGCAGCGGGTCCGCGAGCTCTGTCGCGACATGCTGGCAGTGGGCACCGAACGCGGCGAGGTCGAGTTCGTGCACGACGTCGCGGCGCTCCTGCCGTCCCAGGTGCTCGGCGAGCTCATGGGGATCCCCGAGGACGACCGGGCGAAGATCCATCGCTGGGCCGAGCTGTCGTCGGGGAACCAGGATCCCGACGTGAATCCCGACGGCTATGCCAGCGGGACGAGCGAGGGCTCGGTCGCGATGGCGATCTACGGTGCGCAGTACGCCGCGGAGCGTCGCGGAAGACCCGCCGAAGACGAAGGCGATCTCGGTGCGCTGCTGCTCGCGACCGAGATCGACGGACGCCCGATGGACGACCTCGAGTTCGCGTACTTCTTCGTGCAGCTCGTCACCGCCGGCAACGACACGACCCGCACGATGCTCTCGTCGGGATTGCTGACGTTGCTCGAGCACCCCGACCAGCTCGCCCGACTGCGAGCCGACCGATCACTCATCCCGTCGGCGGTCGAGGAGATCCTCCGGTACGCGAACCCGCTCCACTACTTCCGCCGCACGGTCGCCGAGGACACCGAGATCCGGGGCCAGGCCATCGCCGCGGGGGACAAGGTCGCGATGATGTACACCTCGGCGAATCGCGACGAGGATGTGTTCGCGAACCCCGACACCTTCGATGTGGGGCGTAGTCCGAACCAGCACCTGTCGTTCGGGATCGGTCAGCACTTCTGCCTGGGTGTCCACCTCGCCCGCCTCGAGGGGCGGGTGTTCCTCGAGGAGCTGCTCGACGCCTACGCCTCGGTCGAGCTCGCCGGTCCACCCCGCCGTCAGCGGTCGAACCTGAACAACGCCTTGAAATCGCTGCCAGTGCGGATCACGGCGGCATAAGGGGCACGGTCGGCCGCGACCAACTACCTTCCGCGAGATGAGCGCGACCGGTGTGGAAGGCACCCCGACTGCCCGACCCCTGTGGTCGGTCGGGCGCGTGCTCCTCTTGGTCATCACCGCGATCTGCCTCTACGTGTTCGCGCCCAGCATCGCCGAGGTCTTCCAGGCCTGGGACAAGCTCGGCGATGTCCACCCGATCGCGATCCCGGTGATCCTGGCGCTCGAGGCGGGGAGCTTCTGGTGCATGTGGATGCTCCAACGCATCGCCCTGCGGACCCACGGTTGGTTCCCGGTGGTCACGACCCAGCTCGCAGGGAACGCGTTCAACCGCATCACGCCCGGCGGCGGCGCGACCGGCACCGTCTTGCAGGCGCGCATGCTCTCCGACGCCGGCTTCGACGCTGCGAAGGCCGGGACCGCGGTGACCGCGCAATCGATCCTGATCACCGCCGCGGTCGTCACCCTCCCGCTCTTCGCCGTCCCCGCCATCCTCCTCGGGACCGCGGTGCCGTCGGACCTCGAGAGCGGGCTGTGGATCGGCGGAGTGGTCTTCGTCACCATGCTCGTGATCGGGTCCCTGCTCCTCGCGACCCGCCGCCCGGTCGAGGCGATGGGTCGGGGGATCCAGCGGATCGCGAACATCGTCAGGGTGGGTCGCCCTCCCATCGAGGACCTCGGCCATCGCCTGCTCGTCGAGCGCGACGAACTGCGCCGCACGATGGGGTCGCGGTGGTTGGAGGCGGTGGGTGCATCGATCGGACGGTGGGCGTTCGAGTACTTCGCCCTGCTCGTGATCCTGTTCGCGATCGGCGCGCGTCCGGACATCTGGTTGGTGCTGCTCGCCTTCGTCGCCGCGTCGATCCTGGGGATGATCCCATTCTCGCCCGGCGGTCTGGGGTTCGTCGAGGCCGGGCTCACCGCGACGCTGGCGGTCTCGGGGATCTCTACCGGGGAGGCGCTGCTCGCGACGCTGGTGTTCCGCCTCGTGTCGTTCTGGCTCCCGATCCCGGTCGGGCTGGGTGCCGCCTGGCTCTTCCGCCGGCGCTACCCGAGGTCCGGGGTCGCGGCTCGCTGATCCGTCGCGTGCGCGTGACGGATCTGCTCCGCGAACACCCGCACCGCCTCGGCGACGTGGAGGCTGCGCACGGTGACGAGCGCGTCGAACGCATGGTGCGCGCCCGGGAGCTCGGCGTAGGTCACCGACGCCCGGGAGACCGCAGCCAGGTCGCGCACGAACGACGTCGCTTCTTCGCGCCACACCAAGGTGTCGTGGGCTCCGTGGACCACGAGGAACGGCGGCGCGCCGGCGTTGACCCTCGCGATGGGCGAGGCAGCGTCCCAGCGCTCGCGGTCGAGGTGCGGCGCGGTCTTCATCACGACGTGCTCGAGGAACGACGGCCGGGTCGATCCAGTTCGATCGTCGTACCGGTCGAGCAGGTCGAGCACGGCGTAGAGCGCGACGCACGCCGAGACCGATGTGTCGGCGTCCTCGAACCCGGGTTGGAGCGCCGGGTCACCCGGTGTGAGGGCGAGGAGTGCGGCGATATGCCCGCCGGCCGAGCCGCCGGAGGCCACGACGAGGTGCAGGTCGGCGCCGAGGGACTCGGCGTTCGCGCGGACCCAGGCGAGCGCGCGCTTGACGTCGACGAGGTGATCGGGGAAGGTCGCGGCCGGGCTCACGCGGTACCCGGGGGCGACGGTGAGCCAGCCGTGCTGCGCGAGGTACCACCGCAGGGTGCGCGACTGTCGGTCGGGGCGGCCGCCCGTCCAGCTCCCGCCGTGAACGTGGAAGTACACGGGCAGCGGGTCGGAGTCGCCTGCTCCCGAGGGTCGGAGG
>JBKJJI010000329.1:0-4592 GCA_046598115.1 Acidimicrobiia bacterium
CTACGCCGGCTCCAGCGAGATCCAGCGCAACATCATCGGCGAGCGGGTGCTGGGCCTCCCGCGCGAACCCAAGATCTGACCACAGGACCTAAGGAGCCAGCAGTGAACTTCGCGTTCTCCGAGGAGCAGGACCAGCTCCGCGACGCTGTCCGCAAGTTCATGGAGGCGAAGTCGCCCGAGTCCGAGGTCCGTCGGTTGATGGAGACCACCGAGGGCTACGACCCCGCGGTGTGGACGCAGATGGCCCAGGAGCTCGGCCTCCAGAGCCTGCACATCCCGGAGGAGTACGGGGGCCAGGGCTTCACGTTCGTCGAGCTCGGCATCGTGCTCGAAGAGATGGGCCGCGAGCTGCTGTGCGCGCCGTACTTCTCGACGGTGTGCCTCGCGACGAACGCGATCCTCAACACAGGCAGCGACGCACAGAAGCAGGAGCTGCTCGGCGGGATCGCGTCCGGCGAGACGATCGCCGCACTCGCGTTCACCGAGCCGAACGGCAAGTGGGACGCCTCCGGCATCACGATGGAGGCGCGCGCTGCCGGGAAGGGGGGCAAGGGCGACTCCTACACGCTCGACGGCACCAAGATGTTCGTCATCGACGGCCACACCGCGACGACCGTCGTGGTCGTCGCCCGCCAGGCCGGTACGACGGGCGAGGACGGCATCGGCTTCTTCGTCGTCGACGGCGACGCCGACGGCCTCACCCGCACGCCGCTCTCCACGATGGACCAGACCCGCAAGCAGGCCAAGCTCGAGTTCTCGGGAGTCAAGGCGACGCCGCTCGGCGACCCCGGCAAGGGCTGGGCCGCGCTCTCCAAGACCCTCGACCAGGCTGCGGTCTGCCTCGCGAACGAGATGGTCGGCGGCGGGCAGAAGGTGCTCGACATGTCGGTCGAGTACGCCAAGGTCCGCGTCCAGTTCGGGCGTCCGATCGGCTCGTTCCAGGCGATCAAGCACAAGTGCGCCGACATGCTGCTCGAGATCGAGTCCGGCAAGTCCGCCGCGTACTACGCGGCCTGGGCCGCTGCGGAGGACAACGACGAGCTGCCGGTCGTGGCATCCCTCGCCAAGGCGTACTGCTCGGACGCGTACTTCCACGCCGCGGCGGAAAACATCCAGATCCACGGTGGGATCGGCTTCACGTGGGAGCACCCGGCGCACCTCTACTTCAAGCGGGCGAAGAGCTCCGAGATCCTCCTCGGCGACGCCACCTACCACCGCGAGCTCCTCGCCCAGCGCATCGGCATCTAGCCCTTCTGTTGATGCGTCTCTCACCCCGTCATAGGCGGGTGAGAGACGCATCAAGCGCGGTGGGGCACACTGGCCGATGATGGGCGTGCTCCTGGTGCTGCTGAGTGGGGTGCTCGGCCTGCTCGGCCTGCTCCTGGTCGGCGACCTGCGCACCGACGGCGGCGTCCGCCGAGCCCTGCGGCCGCGGACCCCGCCGCTTGATCGTCCCGATACGTCCCCTCCGGTGAATGTCGTCGGCACGAGGCCGGACGGGGCACGAACGGCGGTGGCACTGACCGGGGAGCATCGATCGACCCTGCTGCTCTTCTTGGGGTCAGCCTGCGTGACGTGTGCCGACCTGTGGCGCGACGCCGACAGGGAAGCTCGCTCGCTCCCTCGCGACTTCCGCATCGTCGTGGTGACCCGGGGCCCGCAGGCCGAGTCAGCGCGTCTCGTCGCCGCGAAAGCGCCGCGCTCGGTGCCTGTCGTGATGTCGGAAGAGGCGTGGAACGTGTACGGCGTGCGCGCGGCCCCGGCATTCGTGGTCGTCGATGGTGCGACCGGGGCGACGACCTCACTGGACGTCGAGCCGCGCTGGCTCGAGATCATCGACGCGACGCGGATGGCGACGGCGTGAACCTCGCCATCGGGCTCTTCTCGGTCGCCTGCGCGCTGCTGCTCGTGGGAGGAACAGCCAAGGCGGCTCGTCCGAACGACACCGCACACGCCCTCCGTCTCGTCGGCGCACCGGTCCCCGCGGCGGTGGTCAGGGTCGGCGGGGCACTCGAGGCAGCCCTCGGTGCTTGGGCGCTGCTTGCTGCGAACCGGGCGTCTGCTCTGCTCGTCGGAGCCTCGTACGTCGCCTTCTTCGCCTTCGTCGCCGTGGCGAAAGTGCGTCGACTGCCGATCGCCTCGTGTGGTTGCTTCGGCCGCCTCGACACGCCGCCGAGCGTCGTGCACCTCGCGATCGACCTCGCGGCGGTCGCCGCCGCGGTCATCGTCGCGATCGATCCCGGAGACGGCATCCGACGCGTGCTCGAGACGCAACCGGCGTCCGGCGTGCCATACGCAGTGCTCCTCGTCGTCGGGACGGTCGCCACCCTCGCCGCGTTGACGGCATTGCCGCGTGCCCTCGGTGAGCACGCTCGGACCTGACGAGTAGCGTCGGCGCCCGTGGAGGTCGTCGTCGGGTTCCTGGTGTTCGGTATCGTCGTCGGGATCGCCGCGTTCCTCGTGGTGCGTGAGGCCGGCCGCATCAGCCGCGACCCACCCGCCGCGCTCTTCGACCCCGACGACGCGTTCGAGTGGGTCGTCGAGAAGCTCCCCGACGTCGCCGCCGCCACGCTCACGACGGCCGACGTGCGGAGGATCCTCGAGTTCCAGCTCGAGTTCTTCCAGCGCCGCGGGGTGGCGCGCGACGGGATCGACTCGACGCCGACCGGGGCCGTGGTGGGCGGACCCGACCAGATCGCCTACATCGCCGGGCGGGCGGCGGAGACGGGCGAGGCCTACATCCCCGAGCAGATCCAGGCCGTGATCGACACCCAGCTCAGCTATCTCCAGGAGATCGGTGCGATCGGCCCTCCCACGGACGCCCCCGACGCCTGATCACGCCGGCGCGCACGTCGCGGCCCGGAAAGGCCGCGCAGAACCCCCGGCGCCGTGGTAGATGTGTTGCACCAGAGAAGGGAGGTGGTCCACGTATGCATGAACGATCGGGGACTCTGGAGGTGCGAGGCCACTAGGCCGCACACCGCTGGACCGCCTGGTGGACATCCACCATCGCACCGGCACCGATCCGGCGGGGGCTGGTCCCACCCGTAGCCAACGGTTCGGTGCTCCCAGCACCACTGTGCACGACGAGTGAGAGGGTGGGGCGCGCCGCGTCCCACCCTCTCCTCCGTCCCGACGAAAGGTGAGCACATGACGCGACCCGCGCGGTTCGACGGCTTCCGCTACCTCGGAGACAAGCGCACGCAGCGCTGCTACGACCTCGACGCGCCGCGTACGCCCGCGCTCGAGGCGGCGATCGACGACCTCGTCGCCTCGGAGCAGTACGCGGCGTTCAGCCCGGACACCCTCGCCGAGGCGCGCAACCGCGGCTATCGGCCGCACGCCGCCGCGACCGACGCGACCTGAGCCGCGCGCCTGCGCAGGGTGTGCTCAATCGACACTCGTGAGCGACCTGCCGAGGTCGCCCTCGACGAAGCCGAGTCGGGCAGCGTACGACTCGTCGCTCACCGCGGGCTCGCTCGGGAGGGACGCCGGATCGTCGGGCAACCCGTCGAGATCGACCCAGCTCGTGCAGCCGGCGTAGTCGTCGCGGAACGGGACCGTGACCGGCTCGGTGAGCCTGTGCGCCCGCAGTGCGAGCACGATCAGCGGATCGCGGCGCTTCCATTTCAGACGCGACGCGACGTACTCCTGCGACCAGATGAGCTTCGAGTCGATCTTCGCGAGCTCCTCTGCGTCACTGATCTCGACGACGCCCGTGACGTCGGCCCACCCTTCGACCCGCACGGCTCGATCGGGCGGCGCGGCCGCCACCGTCTCGTCGACCCAGTGCCGATACGCGGGCTTCAGCAGCTCGGGCTCCTGGTGCTCGACCGTCGGGTAGAGCCAGAACCGGTTGGCCTGCAACCGGAAGTGACGCCCCTCCTCGCGGATCCCGCCCTTGCGCACGTCGAGCAACTGCTCGCCGGCGAACAACGCCCGCACGACCACCGCCCACTCCTTGCACGCAGGGGATCGCATCACCCGAGGCTACCGGCGCGCCCCACTGGACGTGCCCGACCGCGCGTGCCCGGCCGCGACGGCAGGGGATACTGGCGCCGTGGACACGACGATCTCGAGCGCCGACGGAACCCGCCTCGCGGCGCATGTCGCGCGCCCGTCGGGCACCGCGCGGGCCCGGGGTGTCGTCGTCTGCCACGGGTTCCCGACCGGGCCTCGGGGTGCGGTCGCCTCGGCGTCGACCTACCCGGAGCTCGCCGATCGCATCGCCCGGGACACGGGGTGTCCGGCGCTCACGTTCAACTTCCGCGGCACGGGCACGAGCGACGGCGACTTCTCGGCCCCCGGCTGGGCCGAGGACATCGCTGCGGCGATCGATGCCGTCACCGAGGACGGCGCGGTGGACGCAGTCGTCCTGGTGGGCGTCGCCGAAGGCGGGACGTTCGCGCTCTGTGCCGCGGCCGACGACCCTCGCATCGCCGCGGTCGCGACCCTCGCTGCACCACGCTCCCTCCACGAGCTCGCTCGCGATCCGGCACGGGTGCTCGAGCACGCCCGCCGGGTCGGCACCGTGCGCACGACCGACTTCCCGTCCTCGGTGTCGGACTGGGGCCGGGCCCTGGCGGCCGTCG
>JBKJJI010000358.1:0-7670 GCA_046598115.1 Acidimicrobiia bacterium
GGTTCGCCGACGGGTCGGGGCACCGGAACTCGATCCGCTTGGCCTTCGGGCTCTTCGAGTACAGCGGAACCGCTCCGCCTCGGTGCGTATCCCGCTGTACTCGAAGAGCCCGAAGGCCAAGCGGATCGAGTTCCGGTGCCCCGACCCGTCGGCGAACCCGTACCTCGCGTTCGCGGCGCTGCTGATGGCAGGCCTCGACGGGATCCAGAACAAGACCGAGCCGCCGCCGCCCGTCGACCGCGACCTCTACGACCTCCCGCCCGAGGAGCTCGCGTCGGTCCCCCAGGTTCCCGGCTCGCTCGACGAGGTGCTGAACGCCCTGGAGGCCGACCACGACTTCCTGCTCACCGGCGGTGTGTTCACCCAGGACGTGATCGACACCTGGATCAAGTACAAGCGGGAGAACGAGATCGACGCGATGCGCCTGCGTCCCCACCCGTGGGAGTTCTACCTGTACTACGACATCTAGACGACACGGCGCACCAGCGCGGTGCGGTCGCCTAGGGCGGCGGGAGCGACCCGCCGTCCGGGGCCGCGAAGCGCGGGCCGTACAGATGAATGCTCGGCGGGGGTTCGTAGCCGTCGAAGAGGAAATCGTTCGTGCTGTAGACGATCGTCGGTCCGGGGTTGCCCTGGAGAGCGAAGGGGAAGAGAGCGCCGTAGCTCGACATGCCGAAGCCCCCGGCGCTCACGGTTGGTGTCGTGTGGATCCGACCGTGGTAGGTCCAGGGACCAGCAGGCGTGGGCGCGGTGAACACCGACACGTCGTTCGAGAACGCGTCGAGGAGTTTGGCGGTGCCGAGGAAGCCTGCTCCGTACGGCTGGACCGAGAGGGGCGCGCCGGGGTCCGAGCCTGCTCCGAAGGCCGGGAGCAGCGGTGGCGTGCCGGAGAAGGTCATGGGGACGGCTGTCGCGGGGTTCGTCACCCAGGTATCGGGACTCCCACCCCCAGGGTTTCCCCAGAACTCCCATGCGCTCGAGATCCCGACCTGTGTGATCGGCACGCGGGCCACGTACCCGTTGCGATCGGCGCGCCCGTATGCGTACACGGTCGATCCGATCACGGTTGCGGTCGCGCCGTAGAACACCTGGGGCAGCGCAGCGAACGGTTGCGCGGAGATGCTCTGGACCGTCAGGTCGGGCAGGGAGAGCGTTGCGACCGCCATGCCGACGATCGAGAAGAACAGCGGCGCAGGCTCGGAGCGGAGGTGCCAGAGGAACATGTGCACGCTCGACCCGACGACGAACCCGGACGCGGGCCAGTACCACTGACCCGGACTGGGGTCGGCGATGCGCTCGGTGCGGCGCAGTGGCGTTCCGCCCATCTGGGGTGCGAAGCAGGCTCCAGTCTGGACGACGAAGCTGTTGTGCTCGAGCTGGTTGGTCGGCGTGATCGACCCATCGGCAAGCACCTTGCCGATCCACGTATCCCCGAAGGTCCAGAGCGTTCTGCCGTCCGGGAGCGCGACCGGGACCGGGCCGTCGGCCGATGCCCACTCCGTGTAGGTGCGGCGGAGGTTGTCGAACGCAGCCTGGTATTGCGCTGGGCTCGACGGAACGCTCGGAGCGCAGTATTGCGAGACGGGCGGTGGAGCTGGAGGCGTGACGGGCCGGCACGCCGCGAGCACGACGACCGCCACCGCGCACGTGACGAGGATCCGGCGGGTCGAAACCCGGGGCCCAGGCCGGCGCGTCCGTCGGTCGGTGCTAGCCCTTGAGACGGGCCACCACGTTCTTGGCGAGCGCGGTGAGCGCAGTGCGGTCTGCATCAGTGATTGCCTCGTCACCTGCACGGGCCCACTGCAGCGTGAACGCGAACTTCTTCGTGGCGACGACGGTGATCGTCCCCTTCGTCCGGTTGACGTACCCGCCCTTCCCGACCTTCTCGAGGTCGGTGACGACGTCGTCGCTCAGCACGTCGCCGGCCCGTCGGTCCTCGACCGCGGCCCGGGCGGACCGGTTCCCGCTCAGGAGCGTCGGGAATTCCTGGAACGCCTGGAGGATGCCGCCTGGCGGCGTCGCGTTGTCGACGCCGACGGACGCGACGCATCCGTCCGACCCCACGAGCGTGGCGCCGGGGACGATCGTGACCGGCCCACCGAACGCCGCCTCGACGCGCGTGTCCCAGAGCATCGTGCAGGCATCGTTGGCGACGACCTTCGGTCCCTTGGGCTTCTTCTTGGCGTCGGGTGCGCCAGCGAGCGCCACCGTCGACGACGCCAGCGACACGACGACGGCGAGCGCCATCGTTGCTGCACGAACTCGAGATCCCACGGACGCGAGCGTACCGGCCGATCGCGCCAGAAATCCGAGCGGGTCTAGCCCTGCCCGTAGAAGACGCGCTCGACGACGCGTCGCGCGCGCCTCGTCACCCGACGGAACTCGTCGCGCACCCGCGTCTCGGGACGGTGCAGGTAGCCGAGGAGGAGGCCCAGTCGGGCGGCGTCGGCCCCGATCGGCAACGAGTCGCCCACCTTCCCGGTTACGAGATACCGGGCGTTACGGGCCCGCTCGCAGAACTCGTACGCCTCACCAAGGATCGCGGCGTCCTCGTGGTCGAGCAGTGACGCCTCCATCAGCCGGCGGAGCGCGCCGGCAGTCGAGGGCGTCCGGATCGACGGGTGCTTCACGCCGTGCTGGAGCTGCAGCAGCTGCACGGTGAACTCGACGTCGGCGAGCCCGCCCGGTCCGAGCTTGAGGTGGAACTCGGGGTCCTCGCCGGGCGGGATCCGCTCGCGCTCGACCCGTGCCTTGACCCGTCGGATCTCCCGGGCGTCGTCCTCGGGGAACGGGTATCGGTGGACGACACCCTCGACCATCTCCAGGAACCGGGCACCGAGGGCCCAGTTACCCGCGATGACGCGAGCCCGGAGGAGGGACTGGCGCTCCCAGACCTGCACCCACTTGTCGTAGTACTGCCGGTACCCCTCGAACGAACGTGCCAACGGGCCCCGGTTGCCCTCAGGCCGGAGTCGTGCGTCGATGTCGAAGGTCTGCCCCTCCGCAGTGGTCGCGCCGATCTCGCGGAGGAGCGCGGTCGCCGTGCGCTCCGCGATCTCGAAGTTGCTCGAGGTGGAGCCCTCGTAGACGAAGAGCACGTCGACGTCGCTCGCGAAGGACAGCTCGCGGCCGCCGAGGCGTCCCATCCCGATCACGGTGAACGGCAGTGCGGGTGCGAGGGACCGGAGCGCGGCTTCGATCGGCGCGTCGGCGAGGTCGGAGAGCTCGCGTGAGGTCAGGTCGACCGTTGCGAGACCGAGCAGATCGCGCGCGCCGATGCGCAGGAGCTCGCGTCGCTTGAAGCGGCGCAGGCCGGCTCGGCGCTCGTCGGCGTCGGCGCGCCACTGGAGCGTCTCGAGCGCCGCACGCATCATCTCTCCGGGCTCGCGCTCCCGGACGAGCCAGTCGTCGTCGCCGAGGAGCTCCACGGCCTCGGGCTGGCGCAGCAGCGCGTCACCGACCATGCGGCTGGAGCCGAGGACGCGACACACCCGTTCGGCAGCACCGGGCATGTCGCGGAAGGTCGTGGCGAGCGCCGCGGCACGGGTCGGTCCTTCGGCCAGCTTGCGGAGCTGGAGCAGGCCGAGATCGGGGTCGGGCGCGGCAGACAGCCAGTCGAGGATCACGGGGAGCAGCTGCTGCATCAGCCGCGAGCGTCGGGTGAGCCCCGCCGTCAGCTCTCGCAACGCTGCACGGGTGTGGCGGGCGTCGACGAACCCGAAGGCGGCGAGGCGTTCCTCGGCGGCGTCGGCGTCGAGCGCCCCGACTCCGGCGAGCGTGTCGAGGATCGGCGCGAAGAAGAGGCGCTCGTGGATCGAGCGCACCGCGGCCTGGTGGGCGCGGTGGACCTTCTCGAAGTGTTCGAGCGCCGTCGCGCGCGGCTCGTCGCGGTAACCGGAGACCCGGGCGAGGCGCGTCATGGCGTCGCGGTCGGCGGGAAGTGTGTGGGTCTGGTGCTCCTCCCAGAGCTGGAGACGGTGCTCGACCGTGCGCAGGAACACGTACGCCTCCGTGAGGCGGTGTGCGTCGGTCGCCTCGACGTATCCCGCCGCGACGAGCTGTTCGAGTGCTTCGAGCGTCGTCGCCGACCGGATGGAGTCGTCGTGGCACCCGTGGACGCGCTGGAGCAGCTGCACGGCGAACTCGATGTCGCGGATCCCACCGCGTCCTCGCTTGAGCTCGCGCTCCGCGAGCCCCTGCTTGTGGAGCTCGGCTTCGGCGCGCGCCTTCATCGCTCGCGCTTCGCGCACCGCCTCGGGATCGAGCGAGTCGGGCCACACGAACCGGCGGCTCATCTCCATGAACCGAGCTCCGAGATCGGGGTCGCCAGCCACGGGGCGGGCCTTGATCAGCGCCTGGAACTCCCATGGCCGCGCCCATCGCTCGTACCACGCCTCGTAGGACTCGATCGTCCGCGACATCGCGCCGGCGCGGCCTTCGGGCCGGAGGTCGGCGTCCGTGCGGAAGACGATGCCGTCGATCGTCGGCGCCGACATGACGCTCAGCAGCGACCGGGCGACGCGCTCGGCCTCGGCGAGGTCGCCCTCGTGGACGAAGAGCACGTCGACGTCGCTGGCGTAGTTGAGCTCCGACCCCCCGAGCTTTCCCATCCCGATCACTGCGAACGGCTGGGCCGGTGCGACGATCGCCAGTGCTCGCTGCAGGCTCACCTCGGCGAGTGCGGCGAGCTCGCGTGCGACCGCGGGGAGGTCGGCGCGCCGCGCGAGGTCGCGTGCCGCGATGCGCAGGAGCTCGCGCCGCTTCCACCGTCGCAGCGCGGCTCCGGGATCGTCGGCTCCGGCGGTTGCTGCGTCGGCGGCCCGACCGAACGCCGCGACGTCGTGTTCCGGGTCGAGATCGATTCGGAGGACGTCGAGCATCGACGGGTCCGACGCGATCGCGGCGGTGAGCGACCGCGATGCGGCAGCGACCGCGATGATCGCCTCGCGCCGCGCGGGGTCACCGAGATCGTCGACGACCTCGGGCGCGGCCTCGAGGATCCGGATCAGCGCCGCGCGCGTGGCGGACGGCGCGGCAGAGCGCTCGATCGCCTCGTCGATGTCGGCTCGAAGGAGCTCGGCGTCCGGGTCCATGGGTCGAGTCTCGCGGCAAAGGGGATGCCGTACCCGCCGCGTATCCTTGACGCATGCCGAACCTGCGTGTCGCGGCCGCGCAGCTGAACCTCACCGTCGGCGACCTCGAGGGGAACGTCGCGGCCATGCTCGACGCCTACGAGCGGGCCGAGACCGCCGGAGCCGACCTCGTCGCCTTCCCCGAGCTGGCAGTCACCGGGTACCCACCCGAGGACCTGTTGCTGCGACGGGCGTTCGTCGGCCAGGCCCGCGACGCGCTCGCCAAGCTCGCGGCTCGGACCGGACGCACGGCCGCGATCGTCGGGTTCCCCGAGCGCGACGACGCCCTTTACAACTCGGCGGCGGTCTGCGCCCACGGCCAGGTGCTCGGGGTGTACCGCAAGCACCTCCTGCCGAACTACGCCGTGTTCGACGAGGAGCGGTACTTCGAGCCTTGGCCCGGCGACGGACCCCTCTTCCTCGTCGGGGGCGTGCGGGTCGCGGTGACCGTGTGCGAGGACGCGTGGAGCGAGACGGGACCGATCCGCTCGCAGGCGCGCAGCGGCGCGCAGATCGTTGTCAACATCAATGCGTCGCCCTACTACGCGGGGCGTCTCTTGGAGCGCGAGCAGATGCTCGCCCTGCGTGCGACCGATGCGGGCGTTCCGGTGCTCTACGTCAACCTCGTCGGTGGCCAGGACGAGCTCGTCTTCGACGGTGCCTCGATGCTCCTCGACGAGGGCGGCGCGCTGGTGGCACGCGCTGCACAGTTCGGTGAGGCGCTGCTGGTCGCCGACGTCGAGATCGCCGAGCCTGCGTCGTCCGGGCATCGGGGTCCGGTGGTGGCGGAGGTCGAGGTGAGCGCGTCGGTTCCTCGCGACCTGGCCGCGGCACCCGCCATCGCCCCCGCACTCGATCCGGTGGCGGAGGTGTACGAGGCACTCGTCGTCGGGACGCGCGACTACGTGCACAAGAACGGTTTCACCGAAGCCGTCATCGGCCTGTCGGGAGGGATCGACTCGGCGCTCGTCGCGACGATCGCCGCCGATGCCCTCGGCCCCGAGAACGTCGTCGGCGTGATGATGCCGTCGCGCTTCTCGAGCGAGGGGAGCGTCTCCGACTCCGAGGCGCTTGCCGCGAACCTCGGGATCCGAACCCTCACCATCCCGATCGAGCCCGCCCATCGCGCGTTCCTCGACATGCTCGCCGAGCCGTTCGCGGGGCTCGAGCCCAGCCTTGCCGAGGAGAACGTCCAGGCGCGGGTCCGGGGCACGATTCTCATGACGCTCTCGAACAAGCTGGGGTGGCTGGTCCTCACCACGGGGAACAAGAGCGAGATGGCGGTCGGGTACGCCACGCTCTACGGCGACATGGCGGGCGGGTTCGCCGTGATCAAGGACGTGCCGAAGCTCCTCGTGTACGCGCTGTGCCGCGATCGCAACGTACGCGCCGGACACGTCATGGTCCCGCAGTCGATCATCGACAAGGCGCCGAGTGCGGAGCTGCGACCCGACCAGCTCGACACTGACTCGCTGCCCGCGTACGAGGTGCTCGACCCGATCATCGAGGGCTACGTCGAGGACGACAAGTCGATCGCCGACCTCGAGGCCGAGGGACACGATCCTGAGACCGTCCGGCGGGTCGCCGCGCTCATCGACCGCAACGAGTACAAGCGGCGCCAGGCGCCACCGGGGGTGCGGGTGTCGCCGAAGGCCTTCGGGAAGGACCGTCGCCTTCCGATCACCAACCGCTGGCCCGGCTGAGCGGAGCCGTTCGTGAAGCGCTACCGCGCCGAGGGCGCGCTGGTGATCGCAGCGTTCTTCTTCGGCGTGACGTTTCCGCTCGTGCGCGACGCGCTCGAGCACATCACGCCGTTCGCCTACCTGCTGCTGCGTTTCGCGATCGCGGTCGTGGTGTTGGCGCCGTTCGCCTGGGCCGTCGTCCGTTCCCGCGGGGAGGACCGAAGGCTGCTCGCGCGCGCCGGGATGCTCGCTGGTGTGCTGCTGTTCGGTGGGTACGCCACCCAGACGGTGGGCCTCCAGTACACGTCGCCGTCCACGTCAGCGTTCATCACCGGGCTGTACGTGTGCTTCACACCGTTCATCGAGGCGGCGGTGCGTCGGCGCATGCCGTCGCGCTGGGTTGTCGGCGGCATCGTGATCGCAACCGGCGGGCTCTTCCTCCTCACCGGGGCCGACCTCGCGTTCGGGCAGGGAGAGGTCTGGACGCTCGCCTGCGCGGCGATGTTCGCCGCGTGGATCGTGTACCAGGGCGCATACGCGAACCGACTCCATCCGATCCCGTTCACGACGGTGCAGATGGGCGTCGTCGCGCTCCTTGCGCTGCCCGCCACGGGTGTGCAGGGCACCGGCGACCTCACGTCCCTCGTGTGGTTCGCGGCGGCATTCACCGGGATCGCCTGCTCGGCGGTCGCGCTCTCGCTCCAGCTCTACGGGCAGCGCCGGATCGCGCCCAGTCGGGCGGCGCTGCTCCTGCTGTCCGAGCCGGTGTTCGCGGCGATGGCCGGGTACGTCGACGGTGAACGGCTCGGGCTCGTGGCCGTCGGCGGTGCTGCGCTGATCCTCGTCGGGATCGGGA
>JBKJJI010000218.1:0-5537 GCA_046598115.1 Acidimicrobiia bacterium
CACCGCGGTGACCAACCAGTGGGTCAACTCCTACAAGCGGCTCAACGACCGCTACGAGGCGCCGGTCTACGTGTGCTGGGCCCGCAACAACCGGAGTGCGCTCGTGCGCGTGCCGCCGCCGAAGCGGGGCAAGGAGAGCTCCACCCGGATCGAGTTCCGCTCCCCCGACCCGGCCTGCAACCCCTACCTCGCGTTCTCGGTGATCCTCGCAGCCGGATTGAAGGGGATCGAGGAGGGCTACGAGCTGGCGCCCGAGGCCACCAACAACATCTTCGAGATGACGCCCGAGGAGCGCGCCATCGAGGGGATCTCGGCGCTACCGCAGTCGCTCGGCGAGGCCATCGACGCGATGGAGAACTCCGAGCTCGTGGCGGAGGCGCTCGGTGAGCACGTCTTCGACTACTTCATCCGCAACAAGCGCGCCGAGTGGGTGGACTACCGCGACCAGGTCACACCGTTCGAGCTCGACCGCTATCTCGGAACGTTGTGATCACGAGGTGATGGTGGAGCCGATCCTCGTCTCACCGGATCCGCCGCCGCCGCTGCTCGCGCAGACCCTCGATCTCGCGGGCTACGCGTGGAAGGCGTGCGCCAACGCCTCCGTCGCAGCGGCGAACGAGCCCCCCGACGGTTGGGGTGGCGCGATCATCGTCGCCGACGAAGATCCCGAGAGCGCGTTCATGATGTGCCGATCGATCCGCAAGCGCGATGCATCCGTCGAGCCCCTCTTGTTGATCGTCTCCGGGACCCTGCTCGCCGAGCTGGAGCAGCGCTCCGACCTCTTCGACGACTTCTGCATGTCGCCGTTCCACCCGAAGGAGCTCGAAGCCCGCCTCCACCACCTGTTCTGGCGAGCCGGACGGGGCAGCGGACCGGAGATCGTGGAGTACGGCGACCTCGTGCTGAACCTGGAGACATACCAGGCGGCGCTCGGCACCCGACCGCTCGACCTCACCTATATGGAGTACGAGCTGCTGAAGTTCTTCGCCACTCACCCGGGCAAGGCGTTCACCCGCGAACAGCTGCTCTCGAGGGTGTGGGGGTACGAGTACTACGGAGGCGCACGCACCGTCGACGTGCACGTCCGACGCCTACGGGCCAAGCTCGGCGAAGAGCACGCGAGCCTGATCCAGACCGTGCGCTCGGTGGGTTACCGGTTCGGGCAGTCCCGCATCCGCTGAACACGCGCCCCTCGGCCGCGGGCAGGGATCAGCACTCGTACGGGGTCCCCACGGCGCGCTCGGTGGCGTCCTCGCCGATCAGGAGCCCCACGAGCGCGCTCCAGGCCGCGCCGGCGAACATGACGCCGACGGGCACGACCAGCACCATCGCCACGCAGAACACGATCGCCCCTGCCATCGCGCGGACGTTAGCCGCGCGACGCGTCTAGCGGCGCAGCCGTCGAGCAGCGCGCGTCTCCCGGGCCGGGAACGACTCGGGCCGCGTGCCCTCGGCGGCTGCCACCGCGTTCCACGTGGCCGCCGCTACCGCGGCGAAGGCCGCGTCGGACGCCCTCGGGAGAGCCGGTCCGTCGTCGTCGACGATCACGATCTCGATCGGCGGCGTGTCCTTGGCCCGGATCACGCCGAACGACCGAATCGTGAGGTCGAGGACCTCGCCCGTGGCCGGGTCAACCGAGAGACCCTCGGAGAGCACCCACCCGAGCGCCATGTGCGCCGCACCGATGCAGTACGACCGCAACACGATCTCGTCGAGCGGATCTCCCGCGGCGACACGGACCTCGACCCGCTCGAGCATCCCCGTCGTCGCGTCGAGGACGACCCGGGCCCCTGCGACCGCGCCCTCCGGGTCGCGCGCGCACGTGTCGAGGACGACTGCCGCGACGCGATCGTCGTCGATCAGGTCGTGCCGATCCACCCCCGCCTCGACCAGGGCCGCCTCGGCGAGCACCGTGCGCTCCGCGAGGGGGAACGCCCGCATCGCGTTCGAGACCGGTGGCCCTACGACGTCGACCGCGACCCACTCCTCGACGATCCGATCGACGCGATAGGGCAGAACCCACTCGGCCGTGGGGACGCCACCGGCGATCGCGCCGGCGAGGTGCAGGACTCCGTCGGTGAAGGTCGCGCTCGCCGAGATCGGCGGGCGCTTCGGCCCGAGGCGCACCACGTCTTCGCGCGCGAACACCACGCGGACCGATCGCCCCAGTCGGTCGGCGAGCTCGCGCGCCGCTCCGGGGGCCGGCGAGGCCACCTTGGCACCGAACGCGCCGCCGTTGGCGAGCGGTGTAGCGGGATCCCCGCCCGGGACGCACCACGACGCATCGGGCTCGAGGTATGCGGGTTCGACCCACCCGGTCGACAGCCGGACCCCGGTCGCCACGGCGGGAGGCGCCGGCAGCGGCGGTAGCTCCACCCTGGTCGTGCGCCGGCCTTGCACCTTGCCCGCGTTCGACCGCGCCTCGGCGATCGACTCGCCGAGCACCCACTCGATGCCGGCGGCGGACACCGACGCCGCGCTCGTGCCGGGCGGCAGCGGTACGGCGACGAGGGCCTCCGCCGGTGCGGTGTCGTCGGCGAAGCCGCCTGCCCCGAGGGTGATCTCGGATCCGACCCGCTGCGCGACACCGCCCTCGAGCGCGGCCCGAGCCGCGCCAGCGTCGCCAGAGCGGGTCGCGGCCGGGGGTGCCCCCGCGCCCTGCAACGACGCGGCCGCCCCGACGACCGCGTCCTCGACGCTCCGCCAGCCCGTGCAACGGCAGAGGTGGGCCGCCATGGCGCGTTCGACCTCGGCCCTCCCGACCGGCCGGTCGCCCGTCTTTGTGATGAGCGCCGCTGCGCGCATCACGATTCCCGGGGTGCAGAACCCGCACTGGGAACCGCCGTTCGCGACGAACGAGCATGCGAGCGCTTCGCGCATCCGTTCGTCCAGACCTTCGACCGTCGTGATGCTTCGTCCCTGGACCCGAACGGCCGGAGTGACACAGGCAACGCGCGCGTCGCCGTCGATGAGCACGGTGCAACACCCGCACTGGCCCTGCGGCGCGCAACCGTCCTTCACCGAGGTGATCCCGAGCCGCTCGCGGAGGACCGACAGCAACGAGGTGCCCTCGTCGACCTCCACCTCGACCGGCGTTCCGTCGAGGTCGAACGCAACTGTCACAGGACCCCGATGCTGATCAGACGGCACGGTTTGGCAGGATAGGGGCATGACCTCCGGATCCGTCTCTCGACGCGCGTTCCTCACCGGTGCCGGCGGACTCGTCGCGGCGGCCGCGATCGCGCGTCCGCTCGCTGCGGCGCCGTCCAAGCGCGCACCGATCAGTCCGCTCGTGCTCTCGAGCGACTTGTACGCGTCCGCGGACCCGCAACGGCTCGCGTTCGCCATCGCGAAGGGCTCCGACTACGCGTCGACGGCGCCGGCCCAGGTGGAACTCGCGCCACCGGGTGCCGATGAGGGGACGGTCCTCGACACGACACTCCACAAGGCCGGACTGCCGAAGGGTCGCGGCGTCTACGTCGCCGAGCCCGTCCTCGACGTGCCCGGGGTCTGGAGCGCGATCGCGCTCACGCGCGGGCGCCGGGTGAAGTTCGCGATCGAGGTGAAGGAGGCCGCCGGAGCGCCGACGGTCGGGGATGCCGCGATGCTCGTGCCGTCACCGACGAAGGCCGACCCCCTCGGGGTGAAGCCGATCTGCACGCGCGTGCCGCGGTGCCCGCTCCACGCGATGTCGCTGGATGCGCTCGCGGGGAGCGGCCGCCCCATTGCGGTGCTCTTCGCGACGCCGGCGCGGTGCCAGTCGGCGTACTGCGGGCCCGTGCTCGACGAGCTCCTCGAGCTGACGGCCGACTACGAGGACCGGGTCGACTTCCTGCACGTCGAGATCTACCGGTCCAACACCGGTGCCGATGTCGCGCCGACCGTCGAGGCGTGGGGCCTGCCGAGCGAGCCCTGGCTCTACACGGTCGACGCGAGCGGGACGATCGCCGGGCGCCTCGACGGCGCGTTCGGCAGCGACGAGATGGCCGACCTGCTGGACGCGCTCGTCGCCACGTAGCGCCTCCGGACGCGCCTCGGGCCCACCGACATGCGGCGGGCCCGAGATCGATGATCGAACAAGCGGTGTTCAGCGGCGCTTGGTGGCCTTCTTCTTCGCGGCCTTGCGCTTCACCGGCTTGCGCGCCGTCGCCTTCTTCTTGACGGCCTTCTTCTTGACCGCCTTCTTCTTCACGGCCATCTTCGGAGCTGCCGGCTTGGGGGGTGCCGGCGTCGCCGTTGCCGGGGTCGGGACCGGTGGCGCGGGTCGGGGCGCCGGCTCCCAGGACGGAGGAGCGGGCGGCGGGGCTGGCGGTGTCATGGGCGGCCGCGGCTGCCAGGCCGGTGGCGAGGACGGCGGGGCCGGAGGCGGTCCGCCTCCGAGCGGTGGGTTCGGGGGCCAACTGGACATAAATATCGCTCCCTTCTCCAGCGTCGACCCTGCTCGAGCATGTGGGTCGACGCGCGGATGATCACGCTGGATCGTCCTCACGAGCGTAACGCCTCGGGTTCCGGGCGGGACTGACCACCCACGCACGGGCGGTCGACCCCCATTAGGAGAACGACTGGCCACACCCGCAGCTGCGTTGCGCGTTCGGGTTGTTGATCGCGAAGCCGGCGCCCTGGAGCCCGTCTTTGTAGTCGAGCGTCGCCCCACCCAGCATCTGCTGGCTCGCGGGGTCGATCACGACCTGGACGCCGTCGCGCTCGAACGTGAGGTCGTCGTCGGCGACGTCGCTGTCGAAGAACATCTCGTAGCTGAAGCCGGAGCACCCGCCGGGGCGCACCGCGACGCGGAGCAACAGCTCGGCGTCGCTCGCCTCGGCCTCGATCAGGCTCTTGATCTTCGCCGCGGCAACCTCGCTCATGTGGAAGACCTGGTTGGCGTCGGTGACGGTGAACATCGACATGGTCGTGCTTCTCCTGTTGGTGTGGTTCGGTCTCAGACCCCGGCGCCGACGGCCACGGTCACATGGCACGGCTCGGGGTCGTACAACGTCGCGAACTCCTCGACTCTTCCCCCGCCCACCTGCTCGACGAGACCCTCGCACAGGCCGCGGTGCAGGTTGCAGACGAGCTCGGGATAGGCCTCGGCGAGCTCCTTGAACGGACAGTGCAGGAACTCGATCCTGGCACCACCCTCGGACGTCCCGTCGCCGGGCGCGGCCACGGGCCCGAAGCCCAGGCCGTGGAGCTCGGTCTCGAGCGCGTCGACACAGTCGACGGCACGGGTCTGGCGCCCGGCTCGGCGCCCCCAGGAGTTCCCGGTCTCGGCGGCGTCCTCGGGGCTGGCGCCCACCCGCTCGGAGAGCGCGCCGAGCAGTCCTGCGAGGAGAGCGTGGGCAGGAGGGTCAAAACCGAGGCCCGGTGCACCGTCGGCGAGGAAGTAGAGGTGCTGCGGACGTCCCACCGTGCCGCGATGCACGGCTTCGACGTCGACGAGGCCGACGTCGCGCAGCTTCTCGAGGTGGAGGCGGATCGTGTTTGGGTGCACGCCGAGGCGGTCGGCGAGATCCTGGGCCGCGAGCGCGCTCGTCGAC
>JBKJJI010000257.1:0-4758 GCA_046598115.1 Acidimicrobiia bacterium
GGCCATCACGCGGGCGCTCCGCGAGGAGTCGGAGCGTGTCCTGGAGTTCGACGACTTCGAGGCGTTCTTCCGACGGTTCGCGAGAGCGCTCCCGCCGCTCGCCGGGCGGGTGGCCGCTCCCCGCCCGGTCGCGTTCGGGGTCGGTGACGAGCACTGGACCGTCGACCTGCGCCGCCGCCGGGTGACACGGTCGCCGGAACCACCCGAGAACGTCGCCAGCATCGTCGACATCCCACCAGGGATCCTCGCCGACGCCATCGCGAACACGATCGTCCACTACCTCCACATCTCCATGCGCTTCCACGCCCGGCTCCTTCCGGGTGGCACCGGGAGCGACCTCGCGTTCTGGGGCCTGCTCACCATCTGGGAGCTCGGCTACCTCCCGGCATGGAAGATGGCGCGCCCGCGCATGCTCGCCGCCGGCTGGCGACGGCGGGCCGAGCTCGCCCAGGCCGGTCGTGCCGCGTTCGGCCGCGGATCGTTCGTGGACCGGATGTCGGGACAGCTCGCGGCGCCGGCGGATGCCCCAGCCGGTGGGCCAGCAGATGGAGTGCCGTCCTAGGAGCTCGCCTTCGCGATCTCGGCCAGGAACGCGTCGTTGAAGCCGCGCATGCCGGCGGTCGTGCACTCCAGCTCGTAGTGCCCGCCCGATGGCGCGTGGTCGACGGCGAGCTGCTTGCTCACCTTGCCGTCGGCGACCTGTCCGGCCGATTTCGTTCGGCTGTTTTCGTTCGGCGATAGTCTGACCCGCCATGCCGGTCGCCACGCACCCATCGCCTCCCGAGGCGCGTGCAGCAGCATGATGCTCGACCCGGAGCGCCGCCACTTCTCGCCCGAGATCGAGCAGATGCCTCGGGCCGACATCGACCGTCAGCGCGAGGAGAAGCTGCTCGGCGACCTCGTCCCGTGGTCGTACCAGCGCTCCGGCCTCATCCGTGAGACCTGGGATGCCGCCGGGATCACCCCCGACGACATCCAGTCGATGGACGACTATCACGAGAAGGTCCCGTTCATCGACAAGGACGCGATCCGCTCCTACCGCGATCGGCACAACGATCCCTACGGCGGGCTGCTGTGCCTCGACCCTGCGGACCCGACCATGAAGGGCATCTTCTCGGCGATCTTCTCGACGTCGGGGACCACGGGCGACCCGACCCCGGCACCGTTCGCCGGACGGGGGCCGAGCATGCTCGTGCGTGAGTTCTGGGAGCTCGGGTGCCGACCCGGCGACCACTTCCTGCACTGCCTCTTCACGTTCCGGGGACCGAGCATCCACGACACCATCCGGGGGATCGGCGCGACCCCGGTGTTCGTCGACCATCAGCCCGGCGACATCGACCAGCTGCTCCGGTTCAGCCGCGAGCTGCGCCCCACGGGCTGGTACACGCTCTCGGGGCCGCTGATCATGATGATCGAGGAGGCCGCTGCACGGACCGGCATCGACCTCCAGGACGCGTTCTCGTCGTACCGCGGCGTGGTGTTCGCGGGCGAGCCGCTCGGACCGCGGGCGCGCGCGCGCGTGGAGGAGTGGGGCCTCGAGCTCTACATCCAGACGAGCCTCGGCGATGTCGGTGCCGCCACCGAGTGCTCCGAGCACGACGGATGCCACATGTGGGAGGACACCGCGTTCATCGAGTGCCTCGACCCCGACGGCACGACCGCGGTCGCCGACGGCGAGCGGGGCGAGCTCGTGTCGTCGACCCTGATCGACAAGGTCGCGCCGTTGCTGCGCTACCGCTCGGACGACCTCGTCCGCATCTCGCGCGAGACCTGCGGATGTGGCCGGACCCACGGCCGGGTCTGGACCCTCGGCCGCAAGGGCGACGAGATCGTCGTCGACGGGGTCTCCGTGCTGCCCGGCGACATCTGGGGCGCGGTCGAGAGCGTCGACGAGACCTCGGGGCTGTTCCAGCTCATCCGGCCAGAACGCGAAGTCGACCGGCTCCGACTGCGCGTCGGGTATGGCAGCGAGGGGCCCGGCGGCCTGCCCGGGCTCCGGGCCCGGCTCGAGGACGCCGTGGAAGAGGCCGTGGGTGTGCGCCCCGAGATCGACCTCGTCGAGCGTGACGTGCTGCTGCGCCAGGGGCCGCCGCACAAGATCCCCCGGGTCACGAAGCAGTGAGGCGCGCATGACCTTCGCCGCCGCCTACGAGGATCCGCCGAGGATCTGGGGCATCGGCCGTGTCGTGGTCGGCGCCGAGGTCGTGCCCTGGCCCGTGAGCGAGTCCGACATCGACGACGAGACCGAGGTCGCGACCGGCCAGCTCCGCGCCCTGGGCCTCGCGGCCGACGAGCTCGTGCTCATCGTGTCGCTGCTGTCCCACGCCATCCACGTCGCTCCGTTCGAACGCGCTGCCGGGAAAGTGGGCGCGCTCTACTCGTCGGCCGACGCGTCGCGCTTCGATGCGTTCCGCACCGCCTCGTTGATCCGCCAGCTCGGGGCGACCGTCGTCTTCGGGATCGATGCCGCGGTCCTCGACGGCCTCAACGACCTCGACCGCGAGCTCATCGACGTCTTCGGCCCGGTGCGATCGGTGGTGGCCGCCGACGCCGATGCCTACGACCGACTCCGCGCTGCCGGCCTCACACCGGGCCGATGGCTGCGCCTCGGCCCGCTCAGCGCGATCGCGCTTCCCGGCGACGACGCGCTGACCTACGACGCGACCCGCTGGCAGGTCGAGACGGCCGACGGGGAGCTCATCGTCACGAACCTCGCCGAACGCCTCACCCCCTGCGACCGATTCGCGACTGGCGTTGGAGGACGCGTGCTGGAGCCGGGTCGCCTCGAGGTGCCTGCGTAGCCGGTGCTCAGCGATGCCGCACGAGGGTGAGACCGTCGCCCACGGTGAGGATCACCGACTCGACCCGATCGTCGGCCGCGACCATGTCGTTGAACGCACGGATCGCCCGCGTGTCGTCGTCGTCGCGGGACGCGTCGATCACGCCGCCCGACCAGAGCGTGTTGTCGACGAGGATCACGCCGTTCGGGGCGAGGCGGGTGAGCAACTCCTCGTAGTAGGACGCATAGCCCCCCTTGTCGGCATCGATGAAGGCCAGGTCGATCGGCTCGTCGGTCGGCAGCGCCCGCAGGGTCTCGATCGCCGGAGCGATGCGCAGGTCGATCGACTCCGCGACCCCGGCCTTCGCCCATCCTTCGCGCGCGATCGCCGTCCACTCCTCGCTCACATCGCAGCAGAGGAGCCGGCCGCCTTCGGCGAGGCCACGTGCGATCGAGAGTGCCGAGTAGCCCGTGAACGTCCCGACCTCGACCGCCCGGCGCGCGCCCACGATCTTCGTGAGCAGCGTCATGAACGCGCCCTGCTCGGGCGAGATCTGCATGATCGAGAGGTCGCCGACCCGCGTGCGCGTCTCGTCGATGAGCCATCGCTGCACTTCGTCGATCGGTGCGACGTGACCGATGAGGTACTCGTGGATCTCGGGCGAGAGGAAGAACGACTTCGGATGGTCTGCCATGCGTCGAATCTACTGATGACCGCGTGGGCCGGCGACCGCAGACCCGATCATGGTGACAGACGGCGGCGAACACCCTGCACGACGACGTCCGCCGCGAGCAGGAGCACGCCGAACCAGGTCACATCACTGATGGCGTCGAAGCTCGCGGGCCAGGTGTTGATCGTCGGGTACTCGTGCACACCCTGCGACACGACCACGTACAGCACGGCGACGGCGACCGCCGCGACTGCCCCGATGGTGAGGACGGGGCGGGCCCGACCCACCCGCAGCGACGCGACCGCCGCCGCGCCGACGACGAGCCCCACCCACGGTCGCGAGACTGCGCCTCCGAGCACCGCGACGGCGGCACCGACCCCGAGGGCAACACGCCAGGGTGCGTCGACACCCGACGCCGAGAGCGGCGACATCCATGCGAGCCCGCCCCGATCGGGCGCGCTGCTCCCCTCGGGCTCCCGACGACGCCGGAAGACGAGCACGAGGCAGAGCACCACGCCCAGCGCCGAGAGGGCCAGCGCCCACCAGATCGTGCCTTGGGGGGTCCAGCGTAGGCGGACGGTGAACGTCCCCGGGGAGTCGGGCCGCACCTCCCAGCCGTTCGCATACCCACTGATGAGCCGGCGCGGCCCGACCGTCGCGGCCCCGTCGACACTCGCGACCCAGCCATCGTTGAACGACTCGCCCAGCTCCAGCCAGAAGGGCTTCCCGTCGCTCGTGACCTCGAGCTCGTAGCCAACACGGTTCCCGCCGACGACGCGGACGCGGGCACCCGAGGCACCGTCGCCGCCCACCGCCGTCGTCGCGCTCGAGGCGTCGCCGGTGCCGGCTCGGGGGTCGGCGGACAGGACGAGACGGTCGAGGTCGAGCCCGGTGCGCGCGCCGGGAGCCGACCGCAGCACGTGTGCACCCGCAGCCAGGCGCAGCGGCGCCCCGCCGCACGCCACGACCTCGAGCGGACGGTGCGCGGCCGCGACGCTCGATTCGCCCGTGATCTCCACGCCGATCGGCGCGCCGTCGACGGTCAGCAGATCGTCGCGGCACGACGCCGGGATGTCGGTCGGTGTGCCAGGAGTTGCGAGGCCGGAGATGTCGACCTCGCGGAACGCGATCGGAAGGGTCACCGGACGCTGCGTGTCGCGATCGACGGTCGTCATCGGTCGGAGAGCGTCAACGACGAAGCGGAACCGCGTCCCCGTGACCGGCGGGAACGACAGCGGCACCCGGACGGTCGTGTCGGCACCGGCGTCGTCGACGATCGGCGGGAGGTCGATCGTGTGCGCCGGTTTG
>JBKJJI010000327.1:0-9473 GCA_046598115.1 Acidimicrobiia bacterium
GTGCGGAACTCATCGGCCCACGAGAGGATCGTGTCGAACGGGCCCGACGGCTCGGGCGTGACGACGGCCACCGGGCCGACCACGATCTCGCCCGACGTGCCGTTGATCGAGATCACCTCGCCCTCGCGCACGACCGTGTCGCCGACCGAGAACTGCCCGCCCTTCACGTCGATGTCGAGCGCTTGCGCGCCGCACACCGCCGGCGTCCCCATGCCGCGGGCGACCACGGCCGCGTGGCTCACGAGCCCGCCACGCGACGTGAGGATGCCCTCGGCCGCGATCATCCCGTGGAGGTCGTCGGGCGACGTCTCGGGCCGCACCAGGATCACGGCCTCGCCGGCCTGCTGGTGCGCCTCGGCCGCGTCGGCCGTGAAGTACACGTTGCCGACCGCCGCACCCGGCGAGGCGTTGAGGCCCTTGGCGAGCGCGGTGTACTCGGCCGCCGGGTCGAACTGCGGGTGCAGGAGCTGGTCGAGCTGCTCGGGCTGGACTCGCAGCACCGCCTCCCGCTTGTCGATGAGCCCCTCGGACTCCATCTCGACAGCCATGCGCAGCGCCGCGAGCGCAGTGCGCTTGCCGACGCGGGTCTGCAGGATGAAGAGGCGTCCCTGCTCGATCGTGAACTCGATGTCGCACATGTCGCGGTAGTGCGTCTGGAGGCGGTCCATCACGTCGAGGAGCTGCGTGTGGCACTCCCCGAAGTGGTTCGCCATGGCGTCGAGGTGCTCCGTCGTGCGGATCCCGGCCACGACGTCCTCGCCCTGAGCGTTCACGAGGAAGTCGCCGTAGGCCCGGTTCTCACCGGTCGCGGGGTCTCGGGTGAAGGCGACGCCGGTGCCGGAGTCGTCGCCTTTGTTGCCGAAGACCATCGTCTGGACGTTGACGGCGGTGCCGAGGTCGTCGGCGATCTTCTCCATCTTGCGGTAGATCCGGGCGCGCTCGCCGTCCCACGAGCGGAAGACCGCCTCGATGGCGTGGCCGAGCTGCTCGCGGGGGTCCTGGGGGAATGCGATCCCGGCGTGGGACTGCACGATCCCCTTGAAGGTCTCGACGAGCCCGCGGAGCGCGTCGGCATCGAGCTCGGGGTCGGTGGCGACGCCCTGCTGCTCACGCAGCGCCTCGAGCGCCTCCTCGAACTCGTCGCCGGGGACGTCGAGCACGATCTTGCCGAACATCTGGACGAACCGGCGGTAGGAGTCGAACGCGAACCGCTCGTTGTCGGTCTGGGTGGCAAGCCCGTGCACCGATTCGTCGTTGAGGCCGAGGTTGAGGACGGTGTCCATCATCCCGGGCATCGAGAAGGGCGCACCCGAGCGGACCGACACGAGGAGCGGGTCGGTGGCGTCGCCCAGCCGCTTGCCCATCGTGGTCTCGAGCGCGACGAGCGCGGCATCGACCTCGTCCATCAGGCCGGCGGGCAGCGTGTGGCGACCGGCCATGTAGGCGTTGCACGCCTCGGTCGTGATCGTGAACCCCGGAGGGACGGGGAGGCCGAGGTTCGTCATCTCGGCGAGGTTCGCCCCCTTGCCCCCGAGCAGGTACTTCTGCTCCTTGGAGCCCTCTTCGAAGGCGTACACGTACTTCACTGCGTCTTCCTCTCCCACTTCACTGGGTCGTTCCTCTCCCCTGGGGATGGTCGCGTCGTGGATGGTCGCGTCGTCGCGTCGGCGCCGGTGGACGATCGAGCCTACCGGCGAGCCTTCAAGGCTCAGCCGTCGACGACGATCGTCTTGGCGAGACGGTCCTGCAGCCCCTGGAAGCTCGGGTTGCGCGGCCACGTCAGGACGCCGAAGAGCACCATCATGTAGCCGAGCGGACCGAAGATGTTCGCGAGCATCCAGCCGAGGATCATCGGCGTCCCGTAGCGACGCAGCGCCCCGCGCAACGTCAACCGCGACCCATCGACCATCACCGCGCGGATCTGCAACGACCGCTTCCCGAACGTCCGACCGGTCCGGACACTGATCGGGATCAGGTAGAGCAACGAGAGCGCGACCCCGAGCAGGCTGAAGCCGAGCGTGATCGGGAGGACCTCGTTGCGCAGATCGGTCTGCTCGGTCTCGAGCCGGTTGATCTTCTTGTCGAGGACCTTCGCGTCGGCCGTCGCGGCGCGGCGCACCTCCCCACCTTCGGCGTTCTCGGCGCGTGTCTCGGCGCGGTCCTTCTGGACCGTCGCACGGTCGATCTGGACGGTGAGCACGTCGAGACGGTCGGCCTGCTCCGGCTTCATCTGCTCGACGACGATCGGCGTGATGATGAACTGCGCGAGGACGATGAACACGAGGACGATCATGTCGATGCCCAACGCCATGGAGCGCGCCCGAGGGGGCGGCGGACGGAACCCCGGCGGCCAGCTCGCCGGGGTCGGCGGGACCTCGGTCGAGAACATGCCCAGCGGGCGGTTGGCCGCCCGTGCTTCGCGAGCCTCACGGGCGAGCGTGCGCCGGTCCGGGGTCCGGTCGGGCGCGACGTCGTCCGCGTCGTCGGAGAGCTCCTCGTCGAGGTCGACACCGGTGTTGTCGATCCCGTTGCTCTCGTCGTAGCGCTGGCGCTGGATCGGGTCGCTGAGCACCTGCCAGGCGGCACGCACCCGCGCCTCGCCTTGGCGCGCCGCAGCGATCGCGCCGTCGCTCGGTCGCTTCGCGGTCTCCTCGCGGGTCACGGCGGACTGGGCTTCGGTCAGCTGCTCGCGATACGCAGCACGGATCGCGTCTTTCGAGGACCCGGGGCCGACCCCGAGCACCTCGTAGTGGGTGTCGCTTTCGTTCACCAACCCAATCGCTCCTGGAGGTAGCCGGGGAGCGCGTCGATGCCGATGCGCTCCTGTTGCATCGTGTCGCGATCACGGACGGTGACCGCCGCGTCGTCGATCGTGTCGAAGTCGACGGTGACGCACAGCGGCGTCCCCACCTCGTCCTGCCGACGGTACCGCCGCCCGATCGAGCCTGCGCTGTCGACGTCGATCATGTAATGACTGCGCAGTGACGCCGCGACCTTCTCGGCCACCGGCGTGAGCGTGTCCTTGCGAGACAGGGGGAGCACGGCGACCGTCGTCGGCGCCAGCCGCGGGTCGAGGCGAAGCACGGTGCGCTTCTCGGTGCCGCCCTTGCCGTTCGGGACCTCTTCCTCCGCGTAGGCGGCGAGGAGGAACGCGAGCGTGGCACGGTCGGCGCCGAGTGCCGGTTCGATGACGTACGGCACGTAGCGGGTGTCGTGCTCCTGGTCGAAGAACGACAGGTCCTGCCCCGACGCCTCGGCGTGCGCCTTGAGGTCGAAGTCGGTGCGGTTCGCGATCCCCTCGAGCTCACCCCAGCCCCACGGGAATTCAAACTCGATGTCGGACGTGCCCGCGGAGTAGTGCGACAGCTCTTCGGTCTCGTGCGGGCGCACGCGCAGCTTCGACTCGGAGACCCCGAGGTCGACGAACCACCGGAGGCGCTCCTGACACCAGTACTCGTACCACTGGTCGGCGTCGGCCGGCGGGCAGAAGAACTCCATCTCCATCTGCTCGAACTCGCGGGTCCGGAAGATGAAGTTCCCGGGGGTGATCTCGTTGCGGAACGACTTCCCGATCTGTGCGATCCCGAACGGCGGCTTCTTGCGCGTGGTCGTCTGGACATTCATGAAGTTCACGAATATCCCCTGCGCGGTCTCCGGGCGAAGGTAGGCGACGGCCGCGTCGTCCTCGACCGGGCCGACGAACGTCTTGAACATGAGGTTGAAGTGGCGGGCCTCGGTGAACGTGTCCTTGTTGCCGCAGTTCGGGCACGCCCCTGACTCGGGGAGATGGTCGGCGCGGAAGCGCTCCTTGCAGCTGCGACAGTCGACGAGCGGGTCGGTGAAGGTGGCGAGGTGCCCACTCGCCTCCCAGACCTTCGGCGCCAACAGGATCGCGGCGTCGAGCCCCACCACGTCGTCGCGCAGCTGGACCATAGAGCGCCACCAGGCGTCCTTGACGTTACGCTTGAGGAGCACGCCGAGCGGCCCGTAGTCCCAGGTGGAGCGGAAGCCGCCGTAGATGTCGCTCGACGGGAACACCAGCCCGCGCCGCTTGCACAGGTTGACGACGCGTTCCATCGTGTCCGGGGCACCCATAGGTAGCGCCGATCGTACCCGGGGGTCCTCACCGGCCTTCTCTCGGAAGGCTCAGAGCAGGGCGGCGCTGCGGAGCCGGCGCTCCGAGTGGTGCTCGATGGCCGCGATGGCGAGCCGTTCGACCTCGCGGAGCACCTCGGGAGGGGGCGGGGAGTCGAGCACACCACGGAGCCGGCCCCCCACCATCCGGGCGACGATTGCCAGTGCCGCCGTGGACGTGCGCCGCCCGCCGGCACTGCCACAGAAGGCGCACAGGGTGCCGCCGTCGTGCAGGTCGAACACCGCCGCCGAGTCATGGGCGTCGTCGGCATCGCACGCGGTCGTGGGGTCGTCGACATCCCGAGCGGTCGTGGCGTCGTCGGGGTCGGCTGCCGGATCGGTTGCCGGATCGGCTGCCGGATCGACCCCGAGTGCGCGGCCGCAGCGGGCGCAGTCGTCGAGCATGGGGTGGAAACCTTCGAGTGAGAGCAGCTTCCAGAAGAACGCGGTGCTCACGATCGGTGAGGGCTCCCGGGCCAACGTGCGCAACGCCTGCTCGAGCATGCGGTAGAGCGCGTGGTTCGGCTCCCGAACGAGTGCGACCTGGTCGACGGCCTCGAGCATCGACACCGCGTGCGTGAGGCAGCCGTAGTGCTCTCGCAGCGCCCGGTTCGCGTCGATGGTCTCGACCTGGGTGATCACGTCGAGCTCACGGCCGCGGTAGCACTGGAAGGCGAGGTGCGTGGTCGGCTCGAGGCGGGCCCCGAAGCGGCTGCCGGGCTTGCGCACCCCTTTGGCGACGGCGCGAACCTTGCCGTTGCCGCGCGTCATCATCGATACGATGCGGTCGGTCTCGCCCAGCTTGATCGTGCGCAGGACCACACCCTGGTCCCGGTACAGCGCCACGCGGCGAAGTGTAATCCCAGCGGTGTGATTCCCCGGCCCGGTCGCCCGATCAGGCTGGCGATTCAGGCGGCTCGATGGCACCGAACCTGCGGTCGCGGCCCTGGAACTCCGCGATCGCCGAGAAGAGGTCCGCGCGTCGGAAGTCGGGCCACAGCACGTCGGTGAACACCAGCTCGCTGTACGCGGCCTCCCAGAGCAGGTAGTTCGACGTGCGGTACTCCCCCGACGTCCGCACGAGGATGTCCGGGTCGGGCATGTCGGGCGCGTAGAGGTTCCGAGCGATGGTGCGCTCGTCGATCTTGGCCGGGTCGAGCTTCCGGGCGCGGGCCTGGCCCGCGATCGCACGCACCGCGTCGACGAGCTCGGCGCGCCCGCCGTAGTTGAAGGCGAACGTCAGCGTCATCCGTCGGTTCTTCGCGGTGAGCGCCTCGGTGTCCTCGATGTGGCGCAGGACGCGCCGCGGGACGCGCCCCCCGCGTCGCCCGATGAACCGGACGCGCACCCCGCGCTCGTCGAGGTCGTCGCGCCGCCGGAGAAGTAGCGACTCGTTGAACCTCATGAGGAAGCGCACCTCGTCGAGCGGCCGACGCCAGTTCTCGGTGGAGAACGCGTAGACGGTCATCCACTTCAGGCCGACCTCGAGCGCGCCCTCGACGGTGTCGAAGAGCGCTTCCTCACCGGCCGCGTGACCGTCGGTCCGCTTCAGCCCACGACGCTGCGCCCAGCGTCCGTTGCCGTCCATCACGATCGCGACGTGGCGCGGCACCCGATCCGGGTCGATCGAGCTGCGGTCCGAGCCGGTCATCGGGTCGACGCTACCGCCCGCACCACCGACGCGGGCCGACCAGTACGCTCCCCCGCCATGCGCTGGACGGCGGTCGTGAACCCCCGTGCCGGTCGGGGTCGCGCCCGCCGCCTCCTCCCTCGCCTTCAGGCCGCACTCGAGGCAGCCGGGATCGAGACACACCTGACCGGTGATGTCGACGAAGGCGTTCGCATCGCACGCGTCGCGTGCGCCGACGGTCGCGGCATCGTGGCGTGCGGTGGCGACGGGACCGTGGCCTCGCTCGCCGGTGTCGTAGCCGAGGCCGACGGGGTGCTCGCCGTCGTGCCCACCGGCGCCGGCAACGACTTCGCCCGCCACCTCGGCATCGACCATCGGCGTCCGCTCGACGCGGTCCGCCTGGTCGTCGACGAGATCGCGGGCCACGCGGCACCGGATCGACTCGTCCGCGTCGACCTCGGAAAGGCGACCACCGCCGACGGCACGACCGCCTGGTTCACGACGGTCGCGAACACCGGGTTCGACGCGGAGGCGAACCGCTGGGCCAACGGCATCCGCTGGGCGACGGGGACGCCGCTGTACGTCCTCGCGATGGTCCGCACGATCGCGTCGTACCGCCCCCAGGCGATCCGGGTCCGAGCCGACGACGACGAGTGGTGTGGCCCTGCCTGGCTCGTCGCGGTCGGCAACACGAGCCGCTACGCCGGGGGCATGCGGATCACGCCGGACGCGGCGGTCGACGACGGGATCCTCGACGTCTGTGTCGTCGGTCGGACCTCACGCTTCGAGCTGGTGCGACGGTTCCCGTCGGTGTTCCGCGGCACCCACACGCGGGCCGGCGCGGTCCGGATGCTCCAGGGTGCGCGCATCGAGCTCGACGCCGACGGGCTGGAGCTCTGGGCGTCGGGGGAACGGGTCGGTCCGCTGCCCGCGACGGTGACCGCGGTGTCGGCAGCCGCCCGCGTGCTGGTACCGGACGGAGCGACGGCTACTCGACGGTGAGCGTCGCCCGCATCCCGGCGGTCTCGTGGCCGGGGACGTCGCAGAAGATCGTGTAGGTGCCAACGGCGAGGTCGACCTTGCCCGAGTCGTCCGGCGGGACCTGGAGCTTGAAGCCGGCGAGCTCGGTCTCCTTGAAGAGGAGCGTGTGGGTGCCGCCCTTGTCGACGTAGCTGATCTCGTTGATGCCGGCCTTGGTGGTGAACTCCGTCGCCTGGAACTTCAGCGACGGCAGCGCGTCGACCTCGACCGTCGCGACTGCGGGGCCCTTCGGGGGGACGTACCCACCGCCGCCGGCCTCCTCGTGGCCCTGGCTCGGGCCGAGCGACACGAACCCGGCCGACACGATGAGCGCCACCGCGGCAGCGACGGCGAGGAGCAGGGTGTTCGACTGGAGCCGGGGCGCGGCCGAGAACAGCGCAGCGCCGGCCATGATCCCCACGGTCACGATCAGCACGATCACCAGCGCGCCGGTCTTGCCGCCCGCGATGAACGCCCGCGAGATGTTCAGCACCCACAGGGCGACCGCGATCGACGAGAGGATGGGCAGCGCGAACGGGAGGATCGCCCGTGTCGACAACGCCTCGCGTCGCGGGTCCTGCGCTGCCTCGAGTGCCGGCGCGTCGCTCACCTCGGTGCCTCCAGGGTCGTCGTCATCACGATCTCATCGGGCCAGTTCATCGGGGGGTTTCATCGGGGCGAGCTCAGCTCGGAGGGCTCGCGGTCGAGATGCTTGCGGTTGGTCGGTCGCTGACGGCGTTCCTCGTCGGCGGCCCACCGGAAGAAGAATACGGTGATGAGCGCCCAGAGGAGCATCCCGGCGCCGATCTTCATGATCAGCCCGGCGACCTGTTGGTCCTCGAGCGTCGACAGCCCCCAGAGGTGCGGGAGCCCCTCGTAGAAGCGGTAGAGGGGAGCGGCACCGAATGTGAGGAACGAGGCCGGCACGGTCGGCACGACCGACTGCGAGAACAGGTAGACGCCCCGCATCGGCGTCGAGAGCCGCGGGATCTCGGGAAGGGACGAGAGCACCGGCATCCACACGATGAGCGACGACACGAAGAGGAGCGCGTGCAGCCCGAAGTGCACGAGCCCCGACTGGAGGCTCTCGTTCACGAGGGCCGGCCAGTGGGTCACCACGAGCACCACGTTGAAGACGACGAGCGCCGGGACGAAGCGCGACAGCGCACGCGCCACCCGGAACGTCGTGCTCGCGGGCCGCAGGACCCACCGCGCGAGCCAGGCCGGTGTGCCGAGGAGCAGCAGCGGCGCCGCGATCATCGCGAACGTGAGGTGCTGGACCATGTGGACGCTGTAGTTCATCTGCTCGGCGACGACATGGACGGGCCAGTCGGCCACGAGCCAGGTGGCGAAGACGCCGAGCGACCAGCACGTCACCTGGAAGCGGGTCACCACGGGCCGACCGGGGACTGCGAACCGAGGGCCGACGCGGACCACGGCGATCCAGTAGCCGGCCGCGAGCGCCGCGATGAGCAGCCACACGTCGGGCTGCGGCTCCCAGGCGGGGATCGCGGCGGCGCCGATCACGACCCGGCCTCTACGCGAACACGTGGAACGTGGCGAGCACGATCGTGTAGAGGATCACCGCGGCCACGATCCCCAGCACGAAGAACCGACGGAAGATCGGCTTGTCGGTCTGGAGGTGCATGTACCAGGCGGCGACGGTCCAGAACTTCATGACCGCCATGACCATCAGCAGCGTGATGATGAGGCCGTCGGGGATGTCGCCCTCGAGGTAGGAGACCGCGACCTCGGCCGCGGTGACCACGCAGAGGATGACCGCGATGACGACGTACTTGAAGGGCGACGGGTGCGGGTGCACCTCGCCCGGCAGGAGCCCGGGCGCGGGCTCCATCGCGTTGCCCAGCTCGCCGTGCTCCAGGGCCCGCACGTCGTCGTCGGCTCGTTCGAGCGTGCTCTCGCTCATCGCTTCGCCTCCATCCGTCGCGTCACGGCTTCCCGGGCTGGGGCACGAGGTAGATGATCGTGAAGATCACGATCCACACCACGTCGACGAAGTGCCAGTAGAGGCCGGCGATCTCGATGCTCTCGGCCTTCGACTGTGGCAGCCGGCCCCGGGCCGACATCCCCCACAGCGACAGCAGCCAGATGATCCCGATCGTCACGTGCGCGCCGTGGAAGCCGGTGAGGAGGTAGAAGGTCGAGCCGAAGAGGCTCGTGTCGACGTGCAGCCCCTCGCGGGTGAACTCGGTGAACTCGAAGACCTGGCCGCCGATGAACGTCGCGCCGAGCAGCACGGTCGCGAGTAGCCAGATCCGTACCCGCCGGTGGTCGCCGCGCTGGATCGCCGCGAGCGCGAGCACCATCGTGAGCGAGCTCATCAGCAGGATGAACGACGTCGCCGACGTGAACGGGATGTCGAACAGGTCGCGCTGCGTCGGCCCCGAGCCGATGTTGCGACCCCGGTAGAGCATGTACGCCGAGATGAATGCCCCGAAGAACAGGCAGTCGGACGCGAGGAAGATCCACATCGCGAGCTTGGTGTGGGTGACGCCGGTGTTCGTCGCGTGCGGATCGTGACCACCTGCTGCGTGGTCGGCTGCTGCGTGGTCGGCTGCTGCGTGGTCGCCAGAGCTCACGGCCGGCGTCGCGTCGGAGGTTGTGGCCGGGGTCGCGTCGGGAGTCGTCTGCTCGATCGTCGCCATCGGCTCGTCCTACTCGTCTTCCG
>JBKJJI010000333.1:0-4247 GCA_046598115.1 Acidimicrobiia bacterium
CGTGCGTCTCTCACCCCGCCATAGGCGGGTGAGAGACGCATCAAGAGCGGTGCAGGGTCAGGTGGGGTCGCGTTGCTCGAAGGACCGGCGTTGGCGGGTGAGCTCGGTCTCGATCGCGGCGTCGAAGTCGGGTTGCCACGGCGCCTCGCCGAGGCTCGCCTTGATCGCGCGGCTGAGGTCGCGCGAGGTCGATGCGGCCTGGGCCGCGAACGCGACCGCCTCGTCGACGAGCACATCGTCGGGGACGCACCGCCACGCCAGGCCGAGCTCGGCGGCCTGTGCCCCGTCGACCCGTTCACTGAACAGCGCCATCGCCGCGGTGGCCTGCGGGCCGATCGCCCGCTCGAGCATCCAGAGGTGCCCGCCTCCGGGATGGAGGCCGATCCGCGCGAACCGCGAGTCGAACCGGGCCGACGCGCCGGCGATGCGGACGTCGCAACAGAGCGCGAGGTTGAAGCCGGCGCCGACCGCCGGCCCGTTCACCGCCGCGACCGTCGGGAGCGTGCAGCGGCGCACCGCGAGGAACCCGTCGTAGATCCCCCGCACCGATCCCGCGTCGCGGCCGCCGTCGGCGCTCATCGACGACAACGCCTTGACGTCGGCGCCGGAGCAGAACGCGGGCGGTGCGCCCGTGACCACCACGGCGCCGATCGACTCGTCGGCCTCGCACGCCGCGATCGCATCGACGATGTCGTCCACGAGCTCGGCGCTGAGCGCGTTGCGTCGCTCCGGGTCGTCGAGCGTCAGCAGCGCGACCGCGTCCCGGTGCTCGACCTGCAGCGTCATGGCGTCGAGGCCTCGTCGCCCGCTCCGTCGACGACGGCGCGGGACTGCCGGAAGAACGTCTCGACGTCGCGCTCGTACTCGTAGTCCTTCAAGCGCCCGACCGTCGCCTCCAACCGGAGCGCGCGCACGAACGTGTCGAGCGCGCTGGCCGTGGTGTGGTCGAAGCGGTACCCGGTGGCCTTCCACCGCGCGCTGTCGACGCCGCGCCCGTACCGGAGCAGCGCGACGACCTCGGGCGGCAGGTCGGCGATCCGGAGTAGTCGGAGTGGCCAGGTCGCGAGGCCGGTGAGCAGCGGGGGGAGCGGCACGCGGCGCTTCCCGGCGATGCGGCACACCTCACCCCACGCCATGACGCCATCGCCGGCCACGTTGTAGATCCCAGGGGTGTCGTGCTGGGTCGCGTGGGCGAGCGCACCGGCGACGTCGTCCTCGTGCACGAACTGGAGGCGGGGGTCGAACCCGAGGATCTCGGGGACGGCCGGCAGCCGCAGGATCCGGGTGAACGTCGTCTCCACGTTGGTGCCGAGGACGTTCGCGAACCGAAGCGTGGTGACGACGACGTCGGGGTTGTCCTGGGCGAAGTCGTCAACGGTGCGCTCGACCTCGAGGAGCGACCGCTCGGTCTCGGTGCGTGGTTTGCGGGTCCTCGAGGCGTCCTCGCGGAAGTAGAATGGGTCGGCGAAGTTCGATCCGTAGACGAGCGTCGACGACTTCACCACGAGCTTGCGCACCGCGCTGCCGGGCGAACCGGCGGCCGCGACGAGGTTCGACGTGCCGATGACGTTCACCTCGTGGGTGGTGCGGCTGTTCGCGAGCGTCGAGTCCACGAGCATGTGGGTGTGGACGATCGTGTCGACCTGGGTCGCCTGCACGATGCGGTGCAGGATCGAGTACGAGGAGTCGGCCCGGACGAATTCGGTCTTCTCGAGCGGGAGGCGGGGATCGTGGGTGTCGACGCCCACCACGACCTCGACCCGGGAGTCGGCCTCGAGCACCTGCGCGATGCGGCTGCCCCAGTAGGCGCCGAGGCCGGTGACGAGGATGCGGCGTCCCATCGGGCTCAGCCCGACCAGACGCTGCGCCGGGCGCGCAGCATGTCGTGGAGCGCGTCCTGGATCCGGCCGCGGATCTTCTCGGACTCCTCGAGCACCAGGCCGCGGTTGTAGCGCGGCTGGTTGGTCTCCACCTCGAAGTGCACCGGCGGCAGCACGCGGAGCCGGAATTTCGCGGGAAGGGGGACCACGAGCCCGGCGAGCGGGCCGAACACGAGCATGTTCGCAGTGAGCGGCACGTACGGGATGTTCAGCAGCTTCGCGAGCCGGGTGCTCTTCGCGAGGATCGGCATCGCCTCCTCGTTGCCGACGACCGCGATGGGCACGATCGGCACGCCGGCACGCATCGCGATCTCGACGAAGCCGCCGCGCCCGAAGCGCTGGAGGCGGTACCGGTCGCGGGCGAGCTTGCCCGTTCCCTTCGTGCCCTCGGGGAACACGAGGACGAGCTGCTGCTGATCGTGGAGGAGGCGGTACGCGTTGTCGGGATGCGCGGGCACGCCGCCCGTGCGCGACCAGAGCATCCCGACGACCGGGAGCGACCGGAAGAGGTTCTCGGCGAGGCCGTACACGGGGCGTCCGAACTCGGACTCGATCCCGTGCATGATGACGGGCGCGTCCGACGGGATCGCGCCGCCGTGGTTGGCGACGAGCAGGGCGCCACCTTCCGCCGGGAGGTGCTCGAGCCCCTCCCACTCGGCGCGGAACCAACGCCGGTACACGGGGTCGTAGAGGCGACGGGCGAGGCCGCGCATGCGCTCGCTGCGGCCCCAGCCGTCGACGTCGCCGGCCCGGTCATCGGGCTCGGCCTCGGGCTCGGCCTCGGTGGCGGGCGCGGTGGCGGGCGCGACGTGGACGAGCTCCGTCCCCGGTGTCCGGTCGGGTGCGCTGACCCAGTCGACGGCCGCCTGGTCGATCGGCGCCGTGTCACCCAGGGGCGCTTCGGCCTGCGATGCAGCCGACGGAGCCTCGCGAGGAGGCCCCGCACCGGGGGTGGTGTCCATCAGGCCAGTGAACCCCTCGGGGGAGGCCCAGGGCAACCTGGGCAGATCCGCTCCGGCGGCAGCTCCGGCATCAGGTCCGGCTGGCGCCGGTGACCTGCCATCGGGGGCCCAGGTAGCGGCCGACGAGGCCAACCGCCCGCGCGCCGATCCACAGTGCGAGCGCTCCCCAGAGCGCCACGATCCCGCCGCCGCCGAGGGAGATGCCGAGCGCCGCCGGTGCGAACACGCCGAAGCTGGCGACGAGCATCGCGAGGGCGAGGAAGCGCTGGTCGCCGGCACCGATGAGCACGCCGTCGAGGACGAACACCACCGCGTTGAGCGGTTGGAGCACCGCGACGATGAGAAGGAGCTGCAGGGCGAGGTCCTGCACCCCGCCGTCGTCGGTGAACACCGGCACGAGCAGCGAGCGCGTCGCGAGCAAGACGACGCCGAACACGACGCCGACGAAGACGCCCCACTCAATCATCCGGCGCGCTACCTCGCGGGCCCGGGCCGGATCGGTCGCGCCGAGGTGCTTCCCGATCACGGCCTGCCCGGCGATCGCCAGCGCGTCGAGCGCGAGCGCGAGGAAGAGGAAGACCTGGAAGGCGATCTGGTGGGCTGCGACGGCGTCGTCGGAGCTGCGGGCGGCGAGGTTGGTGACCGCGAGGAACACCGCGAGGAGCGACGCGGTGCGCACGATCAGTGGACCACCGACGACAGCGGTCTGACGGACGCCCTCCCGGCTGGGTCGCAGGGTCGCCCCTTCCCGGCGGACCGAGCGCACGATGATCCAGCCGTAGGCGCAGGCAGCGGCGATCTGGGCGATGACCGTGCTCCAGGCCGACCCCGCGACGCCCCAGTCGAAGCCGTAGACGAACAGGATCTCGAAGGCGATGTTCACGACGTTCGCGGCGACCGCGATCGCGAGGGTGGAGCGCGTGTCCTGCACGCCGCGCAGGTAGCCGGTCCCAGCGAGCGCGAGCAGGAGGAAGGGTGCGCCGACGAGGCTGATCCGCAGGTACTCGAGCGCGAACGGCTCGATCCGCTCGGACGCGCCCATCGCGTCGACGATGACCCCCGATGCGGCCAGGCCGACCACCATGAGCCCGACCCCCAGCGCCGCCGCGAGCCAGGCCCCGTCGACCCCGAGCGCCGCGGCGCCCCGCCGGTCGCCGGCGCCGATCCGCCGAGCCACCGCCGCGGTGGTCGAGTAGGCGAGGAAGTTGAAGACCGCGAACCCGGCGAGGAGCACGGCGGCTGCGACCGCGACCCCTGCCAGCTGGCGGGTCCCGATCTGGCCGACGATCGCGGTGTCGACGAGCACGTAGAGCGGCTCGGCGGTGAGCGCACCGAAGGCGGGGAGGGCGAGCCGCCAGATCTCCCGGTCGTGGGGGCTGGTGCGGGAAAAGAGCCGACGGGACGG
>JBKJJI010000040.1:0-2875 GCA_046598115.1 Acidimicrobiia bacterium
GCCGGGTGGCCGCTCCTTCCGGACCGCACCTCCCGACCGCCTCCAGGGCCCTGCCCTGTCCGAACTCGTCCTGTCCGACGGCTACAGCAACGTCGCGATCCTTGCGCGAGACGACTCGTACGGGACGAGTTCGGACAGGGCAGGGCCCTGGAGGCGGTCGGGAGGTGCGGTCCGGAAGGAGCGGCCACCCGGCTGCCCCGGTGCGCTGTCGGTGAGCCCCGCTGGCGTGGTCGACCCCGAGCACGCGAGCACATCGTCGGCCTCGATCCTCTCGAGAACGCCGGAGGCGATCGACCCGGATGCGGGGCCGATGATCACGTTGGCCTGTCCGGTCGTGACCATGGTTTCGAGCGACTGCGCCGCGACCAGGGGGTCGCTGTCCTCGTCGCCAGTCACGAACGTCACGTCGTGGCCGTTCACGCCACCCGCGGCGTTCATCTCGTCGACCGCGATCTGCACCGGGACCCGGAGCGAGTCGATGATTGGGCTCAGGTCGCCGGTCTCGGGACCAAGGCTCCCGACGACGAGGGGCGCACCGCCGCCGGTGCCCGCCGCGCCGGTGCCCGCCGCGCCGGTGCCCGACGGGCCGGCGAGCGTCAGGAACAACACCAGCATGAGAGGAACGAGTCGGCGCACTACGGTGATTCCTGGTGCCGGGATGGGGTGCTAGACACTACTGGCGCTCCGGCTCGGCGTACCAGCAGCAGCGGCTCACCGTTTGTCTCCGATGCCCCGGCGGGCGAGAATCGGAACCTGTTGCAGTGAACGGCCCTCCGGGGCCGGCGGACGCCCTGGGAGGGCCCCATGCTCCACATCGTGATCCGTGGCGGCACCGTCGTCGACGGCACCGGCGCGCCCGCCCGGCAGGCCGATGTCGGGATCCAGAGCGGGAAGATCGTCGCCGTCGGCGAGGTCGACGAGCAGGCGGGCCAGGTGCTCGACGCGGACGGGCTGGTCGTCGCCCCCGGCTTCGTCGACCCCCACACGCATTACGACGCCCAGCTCTTCTGGGACCCCGCCGCGTCGTCGTCGAGCCTCCACGGCGTGACCTCGATCATCGGCGGGAACTGCGGGTTCACGCTCGCGCCGATCACGGACGCCGACGCCGACTACACGCGCCGCATGATGGCCAAGGTCGAGGGCATGCCGCTGCTGGCGCTCGAAGAGGGCGTCCCGTGGGACTGGTCGACCTTCAGCGAGTACCTCGACCGCCTCGACGGCGCTATCGGTGTGAATGCGGGGTTCCTCGTCGGCCACTGCGCACTCCGTCGCCGGGTCATGGGCACCGAGGCGGTGACCGGTCCGGCGAGTGAGGAGCAGGTCGCGCAGATGGTCGCGCTCTTGCACGAGGCGATCGTGGCGGGCGGTCTGGGCTTCTCGACCACGCTCGCCTTCACCCACTCCGACGGCGACGGGGAGCCGGTCGCCTCCCGATGGGCCGAGCGCGACGAGGTGCTCGCGTTGTGCGCCGCCGTGCGCGACCACGAGGGCACGACGCTCGAGTACGTCACCGACGGCTGCATGCGCGGCTTTCGCGACGACGAGGTCGAGATGATGGCCGCGATGACGCTGGCCGCCCGTCGCCCGCTGAACTGGAACGTGCTCACCGTGGATGCCAAGGAGCCCGAGCGCTACCGGGCGCAGCTCGCGGCATGCGAGAACGCCGCCGCGCAGGGCGGCCGCGCCGTCGCGCTCACGATGCCTGTCCTCGTCGAGATGAACATGAGCTTCGGCACCCACTGCGCGCTGTTCATGCTCCCCGACTGGGGTGAGGTCATGAAGCTGCCCGTGCCGCAGCGCATCGAGCGGCTCCGGGACCCTGTGGTGCGCGCCCACCTCGACGCCCGGGCGCAGTCGCCCGACGCCGGGGTGTTCTCGCGCCTCACCGAGTGGGGCCGCTATCAGCTCGGCGACACCTATGCAGCGGAGAACGAGGGTCTACGGGGGCGCGTGATCGCCGACATCGCATCCGAGCGTGGTACCTCGACCTTCGACACCTTGCTCGACGTCGTCATCGCCGACGATCTGCGCACGGTCCTGTGGCCGCTGCCGACCGACGACGACGACGCGAGCTGGGAGCTGCGCCGTCAGGCGTGGGAGCGCGACGACGTGCTGATCGGTGGGTCCGACGCCGGTGCGCACCTCGACCGCATGTGTGGCGCGCCGTACACGACCCAGTTCCTGAAGGACTGCCTGCGGGGTCGCAAGCTCGTCGGGCTCGAACGGGCGATCCACCTCATCACGCAGGCCCCGGCCGAGCTGTTCGGTCTGCGCGATCGCGGCCTGCTCGCCGAGGGGATGCACGCCGACGTCGTGTTGCTCGACCCGGCGACCGTCGGGGCCGAAGACGCCAAGATGGTCCACGACCTCCCGGGCGGGACACCGCGGCTCTTCGCCGGTGCGATCGGCGTTCCCACGGTGCTCGTGAACGGGCGGGCGGTCGTCGCCGACGGGAAGGTCACCGGAGACCTCCCCGGCGGCATCCTGCGCTCCGGGCGCGACACGCGCACGGTGCCCGTCCCCGCGGGAGCGTGACATCGGCGAGATCGGGTGAACCGTGCTGCTACGGTCCGCGCGCTGACGGGGCGTCAGATCCGTGCACCGGGGCGCCCGGCGACTGAGAGGCGAGGAACGACGATGGCGATCGCGACCGACAAGCGGTACCGGCTGGGGATCGGCGGCGAGTGGGTCGACGGCTCGGGTGGCACCTACGGGATCGTGAACCCCGCCACCGAGGAGATCGTCAACGAGGCACCCGAGGCGAGCGCGGCCGATGCCGAGGCCGCGGCCCAGGCGGCGCGCGACGCGCTCCCCGCATGGAAGCGCACGAGCCCCGAGGAACGGGCCAACCTTCTCGTCGCGCTCGGAGCGGAGA
>JBKJJI010000132.1:0-18540 GCA_046598115.1 Acidimicrobiia bacterium
CCGCCTACCGCGACCTCCGCACCCGCGTCGTCGACCTGCTTCGGGCCCGCGACGCCGCCGACCTCGACACGGTCGCCCCGGCCACACCCGAGTGGCGGGTGCGCGACGTCGTCGCCCATCTCGCCGGCGTCTGCGACGACATCACCCAGGCGAACCTCGACGGCATCGCCTCCGACGAGTGGACCGGGGCGCAGGTCGAGAAGCGACGCGACTGGGACGTCGACGCGCTTCTCGCCGACTGGGAGACCAACGGTCCGGTCGTCGAGGCCATGATGAACGACTTCCCGCCCGTTGCCGTCGGCCAGATGACGTTCGATGCGACCACGCACGAGCACGACATCCGCGGCGCGCTCACCGCTCCCGGCGGTCGCGAGTCCGGGTCGCTGGCGATCGCCTACACGTGGGCGATCGACCGCCTCCACGAGAAGCTCGACGCCGAGGGCAAGGAGCCCGTGCGCTTCGAGACCGAGGCCGGCACCCGCGTCGCCGGCACGGGCGACCCGGCCACGACGTTGCGGGCCTCGCGGTTCGATGTCCTCCGCTCGATGTCGGGGCGTCGCAGCGTCGCCCAGGTCGAGCGCCTCGACTGGGACGGGCCGGTCCGTCACGCCGACCTGCTCCTCGCCGACTTCTTCGTCCCGCCACGCGACGACCTGCCCGAGTAGCCCCGGGCGGTCGGTCCCGACCGCCCGGCTCATCTCACTCGGGCAGCCCAGGGACGACGGTACGGTCGGTGCCGTGCGTCTCCCCCGGGCCCTCGCCCCCCTCCGCCACCGGCGTTACGCCGCGTTGTGGACCGGCGCGTTCGCCTCGAACATCGGCACGTGGATGGAGTCCGTCGCGGTCGGGATCCTCGTCACGACCGCCACGGGCCAGGCGGGCTGGGCCGGCCTGGTCGCGGCCGCGGCCTTCCTCCCGAACGCGTTCATCGGGCCCATCGGCGGCGCGCTCGCCGATCGCATCCCCCGAAGGGCGCTGCTGCTCGGCACGACGATGGTCCAGGCCTCGCTGGCTGCAGGGCTCACGGCGCTCGCCGCGTTCGACCTCGCCGAGCCTTGGGCAGTCACGCTCATCGTCCTCGCATCCGGCTGCGCCGGCGCGCTCGGGTTCCCCGCCTACCAGTCGCTGATGCCCGATCTGGTCCCGCGCGAGGACCTCACGGGAGCCATCGCGCTCGGCGCCGCGCAATGGAACCTCGGGCGTGTGATCGGCCCCGCGCTCGCGGGCTTGGTCATCGGCTTCGGCGGCTTCGAGTGGGCGTTCGCCGTCAACACCGTGAGCTTCCTCGCCGTGATCGTGGCGATCGCGCCGATCCGCCTCCCCGCTCCCACTCCACGGGAAGGCGAGTCGATCGCGACCGCCATCCGCGACGGTGCGCGCTACGCGCGTCGTGAGGCGGGGATCCGACCGCTCATGACCTACCTCGCCATCAACTCCCTCTTCGCCGCACCGTTCATCGCGCTCATCCCCGCGGTCGCGCTCAAGGTCTTCGACGACGAACGCGGCGGGACCGCGGCACTCGTGACGGCCCAGGGCGCCGGCGCGGTCGTCATGGCGCTCACGCTGGGGATCCTCACGGCTCGGTGGGGACATCGACACGTGCTGCTCGGCCTCATCACGGCGCTCCCGGCCAGCCTCGTCCTCTACGCGCTGGCACCCACGCTCGAGCTCGCCGTGGTGGGGATCGTGCTCGTGGGCGCCATCTACCTCGGCTGCCTCTCGAGCTTCATGACGATCGCCCAGCTCCGGGCCCCCAACGAGCTCCGCGGTCGGGTGATGAGCGCCATCATGGTGCTCCTCGGCACCCTCTATCCGCTCGGCAGCGTGCTCCAGGGTGCGATCGCCGACGAGATCGGGCTGCGAGCGACGACCGTGGGTGCGGCCGCCATCCTCGCCGGGGTGTTCTTCGCCATCCGCGTCCTGCGCCCTGGCTTCGACCGCGCGCTCGGCGACCCCGACGAGACGGGCGCACCGTCCCTCGCACCCGGAACGGCGCCCGGCGTGGCGCCCGAACCTGCGCTTGGCTGACCCCGAGCCCCCTGCCCCAGAACCGGATGACCCAGAACCGGATGACCCAGAACGAGGAGTGAACACGATGAGCGTGCTGGCCCGCGAACGACGCGACCGGGTGGAGATCCTCCGGCTCGACCGCCCGGAGTCCCGCAACGCGATGAGCCCCGAGCTGTCGAAGGCGATCGAGGACGCGCTCGACGAGATCGAGCACGATCCCGACGTGTGGGCGGTGGTGCTCACCGGGACCGGCCCGGTGTTCTGCGCGGGCGCCGACCTCAAGGTCATCGCGAGCGGCGGCGGGATCGAGATCGAGACCGAGCGCGGGGGGTTCGGTGGGTTCGTGCAGCGCGACTTCCCGAAGCCGGTGATCGCGGCGGTGAACGGGCACGCGCTGGCGGGCGGCTTCGAGCTCGTGCTCGCGTGCGACCTCGTCGTCGCCGCGGAAGAGGCGACGTTCGGTCTCCCCGAGGTGAAGCGGGGGCTCCTCGCGGCGGCGGGCGGTCCGATCCGGCTCGCGAAGCGCGTCCCCCTGGCGACCGCGCTCGAGATCGTGATGACCGGCGACCCGATCCCGGCAGCTCGGGCGCACGTGCTGGGGCTCGTGAACCGGGTCGTCCCCGCCGACCGGGTCGTCGACGAAGCCGTCGCACTCGCGGCGCGCATCGGCGAGGCCTCCCCCGCCGCGGTCCGGGGAGCCCGGCGCCTCGTCCGCCAGTCGGTCGACCTCACCGAGGCCGACGCCTGGACGCTGAACCGCACGATCATGGGCGAGGTCTTCGCCTCGGGCGACTCGCTCGAGGGCGCCCGGGCCTTCGTCGAGAAGCGGCCACCGGTGTGGAACCCCCCGCCGAGCTGACCTGGGCGCCGTCGGGCCCGCGATGCGACCTTAGGAGTGATCACTCCTAGTATCTGCATGTGGGATATGCCGACCCGGCCGTCGCAGCGGCGAACGCCGCAGATGTGGTCACCGCGGACATGGAGGCCACGGAGCCCGGCCTGCGGGTGGAGCAGCTTGCCGAGCAGGCCGACTGCTCGGTCGACACGATCCGCTTCTACCAGAAGCGCCGACTCCTGCCGCCGCCCCGTCGCGACGGGAGGATCGCCTGGTACGGGACCGCCCACCTCGAGCGTCTTGCCCAGATCAAGGAGCTCCAGACGCGGGGACTCTCACTCGCGCTGATCCGCCGCCTGCTCGACGGCGAGCTCGACGCCGCCGACGCCCCGCTCGCGGCCGCCGTCGCCGACGAGTCCGGCGGTGAGCTCCTCACGCTGGGCGAGCTCGCGACCCGCACCGGGGTCCCCCTCGACCTCCTCCAAGCGGTCGCCGCGCAGGGGTTGCTGGTGGCACGCCGCCGCGACGGTGTCGAGGGGTATGCGGCCGGCGACGCCGACGTCGTCGCCGCAGGCCTCGAGCTGCTGGGTGTCGGTCTGCCCCTCACCGACCTCCTCGCCCTGGCCCGACGGCACCACGACGCGACCCGCGAGATCGCGGAAGACGCGGTCGCGATGTTCGATGCGCACGTGCGCGCCCCGCTCCGCGACTCGCAGATCCCCGACGACGAGCGCGCCGCCCGCCTGGTCGCCGCGTTCCGCACGCTGTTGCCCAACGTCACGACGCTCGTCGCCCATCACTTCCGTGACGTCCTACTCGAGGTGGCCCAGGAGCACCTCGAGTCGGTCGGGGAGCCGGCCGAGCTCCTCGCGGCTGCTGCCGAGCCCGGCTGGGGACGAGGCGTTCGCACATGACGAGCACACGCCCATGACGGGCACACGAGTGGTCGGGCCCCACGGCGAGCTCCCCCGCGGCGACGAGAAGCGCCGGGCCGTCGAGGCGATGTTCGATCGGGTCGCGCCGGGCTACGACCGGATGAACCGGATCATCTCCCTCGGGATGGACCGCCGCTGGCGCCGACGCACGATCGCAGCCCTGGGGCTCGCACCCGACGCGCGCGTGCTCGACCTGGCCTGTGGCACCGGCGACTTCAGCGCCGACCTGGAGACCCGCGGGCACCGACCCGTCGGCGTGGACCTCTCCGCGGGCATGCTCGCGGCATCGGCGGTCCCGACGCCGCTGGCACGCGCCGACGCGACCGTGCTCCCCTTTCCCGACGACGCGTTCGACGCCGTCGTCTGCGGGTTCGCGCTCCGTAACTTCGTCGACCTCGCCGGGGTCCTCGGTGAGTGCGCGCGGGTCATCCGGTCGGGTGGCGTCATCGGTGCACTCGATGCCGCGGTCCCGGAGCGCGCGATCCTCCGAGCCGGGAACGCAGTCTGGTTCCGCGGCGCAGTCCCGCTCCTCGGTCGACTGCTCTCCCGCGACCCCGACGCCTACCGCTACCTTCCCGCCTCGACCGCGTACCTGCCTGCTCCCGAGGCGCTCGTCGCCACGTTCCGGTCGGCAGGCTTCGACGACGTCCGTCGATCGACGATGACCGGCGGATCGGTGCAGCTCGTGGTCGGGTGCCGGCGATGACCACGGCGCCGGTCGCGCTCCGACGGCTGCGCGCCGTCACCCGTCCCTATGAAACACCGGACGACCTCCTCGACGAGCTCGGGCCCGACGGGTTCGCGTGGCTGCAGGGGGACGCGGGCTTCGTGACTGCCGGTGTGGTCACACGAGTCCACCCGGACGACGCACTCGAGCTGCTCGGCGAGATCGATCACGACGACGAGGTGGGCAGCGCGGGGTCGGGCCCGGTCGCCGTCGGCGCACTCCCGTTCTCGGCCACCGACGACCTGTCGCTGCTGCTCCCGGCCCGGATCGTGGGCAGGAACCCCGACGGGCGCGGCTGGGTCACCGAGCTCGGCGCCACGGCGCGCCCGCCCGGCCTCCGCGGTCGGCCGCCCGAGCGGTTCGAGGTCGTGCCCACGACCACGCCCACGGCATGGGCTTCGGCGGTCGACGCCGCACTCGATGCGATCCACGAAGGACGGCTCGAGAAGGTCGTCCTCGCCCGGGCGGTGGAGATCACGGCCGACCGGCCGTTCCTCCGTCGCAAGGTGCTGTCTCGGCTCCGGGCCCAACAGCCGGGCTGCTGCGTGTATGCCGACGGCGACTTCCTCGGCGCGACACCCGAGCTCCTGGTCCGACGCACGGCAGCGGCGGTGAGCTCCCGGCCGATGGCGGGGTCGGCAGGCGCCGACGACCCGGTCGGGCTCGAGCGCCTCGCGGCATCGGCGAAGGACGCCCGCGAGCACCGGCCCGTCGTCGACGCGATCCTCGCGACGCTCACCCCGTGGTGCCAGGATCTCTCGGCCGACGACGAACCCGTCGTGGCGTCGTTCGCGACGATCGCCCACCTGGCCACACGCATCGAGGGGACCCTGCGCGATCCCGCACCCGATGCCCTGTCGCTCGCGCGAGCGCTCCATCCGACACCCGCCGTTGGTGGCGTCCCGCTGCACGCGGCGCTCGACGCGATCGATCGGCTCGAGGACGCCCCGCGCGGGCGCTACGCGGGACCGGTGGGTTGGGTCGACTCGCGTGGCGACGGCGAGTGGGGCGTCGCGCTGCGCGGTGCGACCGTCCAGGGGAACACGGCGATGCTGCACGCCGGCGCCGGCATCGTCGACGGCTCGGTCGCCGAAGCCGAGTGGCGCGAGACCGAAGCGAAGCTCGCGCCGATGCTGCGGGCGCTGACGGTCTCGTAGCCCGCCTCAGCGCGACACGAGCGGTTCGACCGCCTCGCGCACGCACGACCACGCGTGCTCGTGGCGGGCCACGTTCGTCGTGCGGTCCGTGCGGGCCAGCACGAGCCGAACGCCCCCGTCGGCGACGGCCGCCACCACCGCCGGGCCGAGCGCGCCCGCGTCGGTGACGACAGTGGACGGGACCCCGTGCACGGCGGCCAGCGCCTCGAGGTCGATGCCGTGCGGTGTCCCGAACAGCAGCTCGAAGTCGTCGGATGTGACCGACCCGCTCGTTGCCTGGGGCAGGAACGAGAAGATCCCCCCGCCGTCGTTGTCGACGACGACGAAGGTCGCGTCGAGCCCGCGGGCCCGCGACCCGAGCAGGCCGTTGCCGTCGTGGAGGAAGCAGAGGTCTCCGAGCAGCGCGACGGTCGGTCCGGACCAACCGGTCGCCACCCCGAGTGCCGTCGAGACAACCCCGTCGATCCCGTTCGCACCCCGGTTCGCGAAGAACCGAACGCCGTCCCGAGGTGCGGCGAAGCTCTCGACGTCGCGCACCGGCATGCTCGACGCGACCACGAGGGCCGCGCCAGCAGGGGTTGATGCCACGACGTCGCGGGCGATCCGACCCTCGAAGAGGTCGGCTTCCCCGTCGCAGGCGGCGTCGAGAGCGGCGCGCGCCGCGCGCTCGACCTCGGCCCACTGTCGCGACCACGACGACGGCGTCGACGAGTCGTCGAGTCGGTCGGCAGCCCGGGTGAGCAGCTCCTCGGCCTCGGCGCGGATGCGGACGGTCGCAGCGCGTCCGGGGTCGAGCCACCGGTCGTCGGGGTCGACGAGCCAGCATGCGGGCGCGTCGTCGAGCACCCGACGGGCCGCTGCGCTCGTGAGCGGCGCGCCGACGCGCACCACCATCTCGGGGGCGAGCGCACGGGCGGTGGACGCGTCGCGCAGCACGGCGTCGTAGGCGGACACGACCACCGCGTCGGCGCCGAAGTCCGTCCTGACGTTCGACAGCGGATCCGCGAACACTGGCCATCCCGCGGCGGACACGAACCGCGCCACCGTGGTCGGGGAGACGTCGGCGCCCCATCCGGCAGCGAGGACGCCGCGCGGTGCGGCGCGGACCGCGTCGACGAGCGCGTCGACCTGGGCGTCGGTCGGGATCGTGCGCCCGACGTGTGAGGTGGTCCACGGCGCGTCGTCGGGCCGCGCTGCTGCGCGCGTGCCCGGCGCATCGTCCGGGACCAGCGGCTCCCGGAACGGCAGGTTCAGGTGCACGGGCCCCGCCGGTGGGCCCAGCGCGCTCGCGACGGAGCGCGCACCGAGGTGGCGCCACACGGGCACCGCTCCGGCGCCGTCGACTGGTACGCCGGGATCGTGGAACCAGCGCACGGCGTCGCCGAACAGCCGGTGCTGCGCAACGGTCTGGCCCGCGCCCACGTCGTGGAGCTCGGGAGGGCGATCGGCGGTGCAGACGATGATCGGCACTCGGGCGTGGTACGCCTCGAGCACCGCACCGTGGAAGTGCGCTCCGGCCGTCCCCGACGTGCAGCACACCACGGCCGGGCGCCCGGTCGCGAGCCCGAGCCCCAGCCCGAAGCCCGCCGCCGACCGCTCGTCGAGCATCACGTGCACGCGGACGCGGGCGTCGCCGACCAGGGCGAGGGCCAGAGGCGTGGACCGGGAGCCCGGCGCGACGACCGCATCGGTGACCCCGGCCCGGGCCCACTCGTCGACCAGCGCGCGCGCCACGGCCGAGCCGAGATCGGTGCCCGTGGTCATGGGAGGATGCACCCATGCGCGTCCGACTCGTCCACGGGTTCACCTTGACTCCGCAGACCTGGGCCCCGGTCGAGGCGCGCCTCCCGCCCGGCTGGGACGTCCAGTCGCTGGAGGTCCCCGACGGGCTCGACTTCGTCGCGACCGCCGACACGCTCGTCCACCGCGGCGGTGTCGGCACGTGGGTCGGCTACTCCATGGGCGCGCGCCTCTGCCTCCGACTCGCCCTCGACCACCCCGACCGCGTCGAGCGGCTCGTCCTGGTCAGCGGCACCGCCGGCATCCCCTCGGCCGCCGAACGGAGGACCCGCCAGTCCGCCGACGCCCAGCTCGCCCACGAGATCGAGCGCGACGGCGCCGCGCCGTTCCTCGAGCGCTGGCTCGACCACCGACTGTTCGAGACGCTGCCGCGCGGCTCGGCGATGCTCGACGAGCGCATCCGCGGCAACACCGTCCCCCGACTGGTGCACCAGCTGCGCGCGCTCGGGGTGGGGAGCCAGGAGCCGCTCTGGGACCGGCTCCCGACGCTCGACATGCCCGTGCTCCTGCTCACCGGCCAGTGGGACCGGGCCTACACCGACCTCGCCCAGCAGATGGCCACGGCGATCGGCGAACGGGCGACGCACGTCGTCATCGAGAAGGCGGGCCACGCGCTCCAGCTCGAGCGACCCGACGAGGCGGCTCATGCCCTGACCTCCTGGCTGGAGGACGGCGCGACCGCGTAGCGGGCGAGCAGGTCGGGCGCGGGCTCCACGACGCGCCAGGTGAGCACACCGCTCACCTGAACCAGCGGTTCGGTGGTGAGATCCGGTCCGGTCATCGTCGCGGTCGCCAACCCGGCGCCGAACGGGAGCTCGGGAAGCGCACACGCGAGCGCCAGCCCGGCCAGCAGGCCCACCGACGTCTCCATCATCGACGTCGGGAGCGCCGGCACGCCCGCCGCATCGGCGACCTCGAGCGCACGCCGAACCCCGCCGAGCGGCTGCACCTTGAGGACCACCACGTCGACGGCGTCGAGGTGGGCCGCACGGCGAGCATCCTCGACGCCGCGGATCGACTCGTCGGCCGCGACGGGGATCGACGACGCGCGTCGCACCTGGGCCAGCTCCTCGAGCGTGGCGACCGGCTGCTCGTAGAGCTCGACGTCGAGACCGGCGAGCGCGCGACCCACGTCGATCGCCGTTGCGACGTCCCATGCACCGTTGGCGTCGACCCGCAACCCCACCCGCGGCCCGACGACATCGCGGACGCGTGCCACGAGATCGCGATCGGAGGGCGCGCGCATCTTGACCTTCACCGCGGCGAACCCGTCGAGCGCGCGCACGTCGAAGTCGTGGGACGCGACGAGCGCGTTGACGGGGACGGTGTCGCGCAGGCGGGCCGGGAAGCCCACCGTGGCGGCTTCGGTCGCCGCCGCCCGGGCCGCCGCCGGATCGCACGGGTACCCGCGGATCGGCGAGCACTCCCCCCATCCGGCGGCACCGTGGAGCAGGACGACGTCGCGATCACCGATCCGGAGACGGTGCTCGGTCAGCGAGGACACGTCACGACACCCAGAGCCCGACGCCAAGGAGCACCGCGACGACCACCTCGAGCCGGGCCGTGGCCACCAGCGCGCCCACGAGCACCGGCGCCTCACGGGCGTGCAACACGGCCTTGGTGGGAGCGAGGGCGAGCGGGAGCGCGAGGAGCCCGAGGAGCGCCCACGGCGCGTCGAGCGCGATCGGGACGAGCGCGAGGAACGACCCGCCGACGCAGAACGCGTAGAGCGCCCGGGCCCGCGCCGACCCGAGCCGGACCGCGAGCGTCCGCTTCCCAGCCGTGGCGTCGGTCCCGAGGTCGCGGACGTTGTTCGCGACGAGGATCGCAGTGGCGAGCAGCCCGACGGTGAGCGAGCCCCACCACGCGGTCGCCGGCACCCGTTCGAGCTGCACGAAGGCCGAGCCGGCCGTCGCGACGAACCCGAAGAACGTCAGCACCATGACCTCGCCCAGACCGTGGTAGCCGTACGGCCGGGGCCCGCCCGTGTACCCCACGGCGGCGAGGATGGCGACGGCACCCACCGCGAGCAGCCACCAGGAGACGATCGCGGCGAGCGCGAGGCCGGCGGCGGCCGCGACGAGGAACGCGAGTCCCGCGGCGATCGCCACCGCACGCGGCGTGGCGAGACCGGTCGCGGTGAGTCGCACAGGGCCCAAACGGTCCCGGTCCGTGCCCCGCACGCCGTCGGAGTAGTCGTTCGCGTAGTTCACGCCGACCTGCATCCCGAGCGCCACGACGAGCGCGAGCGCGGCCCGGCCCCACGACGTGGTGCCATCGCCGTGCGCGGTGGTCGCGTGGTGCGCGGCAGCGGTGCCGACCACGACCGGCGCGAACGCCGCGCCGAGAGTTCGGGGCCGGGCGCCAGCCAGCCACAGGCGCGCGTCGGTCATGCTCAGGGACGCTTGGGGAATCGACTGAATTCCGGTCGGCGCTTCTCGAGGTAGGCGCGCTTGCCCTCCTGGGCTTCCTCGGTCATGTAGTAGAGGAGCGTCGCGTCACCGGCCAGCTGCTGGATCCCGGCGAGGCCGTCGTCGGCGGCGTTCATCGACGCCTTGAGCATGCGCAGCGCGAGGGGACTGTGGTCGAGCATCTTGGAGCACCACGCCACCGTCGTGACCTCGAGGTCGGCCAGCGGCACGACGGTGTTCACGAGGCCCATGCGCTCGGCCTCGGCGGCGTCGTACTGCTCACAGAGGTACCAGATCTCGCGCGCCTTCTTCTGGCCGACCGAGGCGGCGAGCAGCCCCGATCCGTAGCCGCCGTCGAACGAGCCCACCTTGGGCCCGGTCTGCCCGAAGCGGGCGTTGTCGGCCGCGATCGTGAGGTCGCACACGACGTGCAGCACGTGACCGCCACCGATCGCGTAGCCGGCGACCATCGCCACGACGGGCTTGGGGAGGCGTCGGATCTGCACCTGGAGGTCGAGCACGTTGAGGCGACCGATCCCGTCGTCGCCGACATACCCGTCGTCGCCACGGATCCGCTGGTCGCCGCCCGAGCAGAACGCCTCGTGGCCGGCGCCGGTGAGGACGATGGCGCCGACCGTCGGGTCGTCGCGTGCGGTCTCGAAGGCATCGCGCAGCTCGAAGAGCGTGCGGGGACGGAACGCGTTGCGGACCTCAGGGCGGTCGATCGTGATCTTGGCGATCCGGCCGCCTTCGGCCTGGGCCGTCTCGTAGCGGATGTCGGTGAAGTCGGCGTCGCCGGGCGACCAGGCAGCCCCGGGCCTGATGACGGGGGTGGAGGCTTCGGCCATGGTGGGGCTCCTGGGTGGTCGGGACGGCACGACGTGGGTGCGCGCCGAGCGCCCGGACGTCAGATGCTGGGAGTGATCGCTCCTACGGTACGCTGCGCCGTCGTGCCCGACCCAATCGTCCCCGTCGTCGCGGTGGTGCAGGCCCGTCCCGAGGCTGCGCGGACCGTCCGGGCCGTCTGGGACGCCGGCGAGGCCGTCTGCGTCCTCGACGCCGACGCGCCGGCGGCCGTGCTCGCCGGCATGCTCGAGACGGTCCGCCCCACCCACGTCGTCGACGGCCACGGGCGCCACGCCCGGCCGGGGGGGATGGGCACGGGTGAAGGCGTCGCGGCCGTCGTCACCACGTCGGGCACGACCGCCACACCGAAGGCCGTCGAGCTCACCACTGCCGGGATGACGGCCATCGGTCGTGGGTTCGCGGCGACGCTCGGGATCCACGACGACGACCGGTGGCTGGTGGCGCTCCCGCTCCACCACGTCGCCGGGCTGGCGATCCTCGCCCGGGCCCGGACGACCGCGACGCCCGTGACCGTGCACCCGGGTTTCGACCTGACGGCGGTCGCCGACTCCGCCGCGTCGGAGCAGGTCACGATCGTCTCGCTCGTGCCCACGATGCTGCACCGGATGCTCGAGGCCGGCGCACCCCTCGACCGGTTCCGGTGGATCGTGACCGGCGGCGCCGCCACGCCCCCGGCGTTGCGCGCGCGGGCCGAGGCCGCCGGCGGGCGACCCGTCGACGCGTACGGGCTCTCGGAGACCTGGGGCGGGGTGCTCCTCGACGGCCACCCGATCGACGGCCTGGAGGCCACGCTCGACGACGACGAGATCCTCGTGCGCGGCGATCCGATCATGCGCGGCTACCGCTTCGACCAGCACGCGACCGACGCGGCGCTCGTGCACCTCGCGCAGGATCCCCTATCCGGCCCTCGATGGTTCCGCACCGGTGACGTCGGCGCACGCGACGCCACGGGGCGGATCTCGATCGTCGATCGCAAGCGCGACCTCGTCGTCACCGGCGGCGTGAACGTGAGCCCGACTGCGGTCGAGTCCGTCTTGGCGGCGCATCCCGATGTCGACGACGTCGCGATCGCGGGCACCCATGACCCGGAGTGGGGTGAACGCGTCGTCGCATACGTCGTCCCCTGCGATGGGCGCGCGCCCACGGTCGAGGATCTGCGCGCGTTCGGGCGCGACCGGCTCAGCGGACCCCAGCTCCCCCGCGAGATCGTGGTGGTCGCCGAGATCCCGCGCACCCCGGGGGGCAAGATCCGTCGACGCGACCTGGCGCGCGACCACCCGGGCCCCGCTGCATGAAGGCACTCCCCCGCTGACGACTCAGTCGTCGCGTAGCGCTTCTTTCCACGTGCGAAAGCGCGCATGGACGACCCCGTCGGGGCCGGTCCCCTCACCCGACCCGTCGGGGAACAGCCGGAACGTGAAGGCGCGGGTCAGGTCGTCGGCCGCGACGGCCCCATAGCGGGCGTCGGCCTTGACCGCCGGGCCCGCGCGCCACAGGAGGTACCGACCGATGCGCCGCTTGTACGCGACGAGATCGATGCCGAGATCGTCGCCGAGGGTACGGACCGACTGGGGTGCCTCGACCCAGCGGCCGACCGGGATGAGGAAGTCGCGCTGGGGCGTGGCGGGGAGCTCCTCGGTGTGCCAGTCGTGATCGGTGGGCGGACGGGCCTCCGCTGGAGTGGGCATGCGTGCCATGCTCGCAGGTCCATGGCCGGCTCCCGCGTCGACGACCTCGGCACCCCTGCCCTCGTCGTCGACATCGGCGTGCTCGAGGCCAACCTCGCCGCGATGGCCGACGCGCTCCCCGGGCCGCGTTGCCGCCCCCACGTCAAGGCGCACAAGACCACCGAGCTCGCGAAACGACAGCGCGACGCCGGCCACGTCGGCTTCACCTGCGCCACCCCGCGCGAGGTCGTCGGGATGGCCGAGGCCGGGCTCGGCAAGGACCTCCTGCTCGCGAACGAGGTCGTCGACGACGAACGTCTGCGTGCCCTCGCCGCACTCGACGCGCGGGTGACGATCGCCATCGACTCCGACGCCACCCTCGACGCCGCGGTCCGGGCGGGGCTGCGCGAGTGCCTGATCGACGTCAACGTCGGCCTGCCCCGGTGCGGCTGCCTCCCCGAGGACGCCGGGCGCCTCGCCGACCAGGCGCGCGCGGCGGGGCTGCAGGTCCGGGGCGTCATGGGCTACGAGGGCCATGTGGTCGGCCTGGCCGACCGGGCGGAACGGGTGCGCATGACCGCGGAGTGCATGGACCTGCTCGCCACGGCCCATGCCGACGTCGGCGGCGACATCGTGTCGGCCGGCGGGACCGGCACCTTCGACTGCAACGACCTCGCCACCGAGATCCAGGCCGGTTCGTACGCGCTCATGGACTCGGCGTACGACGCGCTCGACCTCTCCTTCCGGCCCGCGCTCTCGCTGCTGGCCACGGTCGTGAGCACCAACGCCCGGGACGGCTTCGCGGTGGCCGACTGCGGGTTGAAGTCGCTCGGGATGGACCACGGCGACCCCCGGGTCACGATCGGCGCCGAGGACGGGTCGCCGGGATCCGTCTGGTTCTGCTCCGACGAGCACCTCACGTTCGCGCCAGGTGGTGGTGAGGGCGAAGCGCTGCCGCCGGTCGGTAGCCGCGTGCGGGTCTGGCCCGCCCATGTGGACCCGACGGTGGCGTACCACGACCGTCTGCACCTCGTCTCGGGCGCCGACGTCGTCGACGTCTGGCCCGTCGACCTGCGGGGCTGGTGACCGGCACACCTTGACCGGTGGGCCTGGTGAAGGGCACCTGGCGACCGACCTCACGTCGGGCGGTAGCGTCGGCCCATGACCGATTCCGCTGACCTTCCATCCGGCGACGACCTCTCCACGCTCGACGCCACCGCACAGGCCGAGCTCGTGCGCAACCGCACGCTGTCCGCAACCGAAGCGATCGACGCCGCGATCACCCGGATCGAGAAGCTCGACCCCGAGCTCAACGCCGTGATCCACCCGCTGTTCGAGAAGGCCCGTGCGACGGCCGCGGCGGCCCGCCCGGGGGCACCGTTCGCCGGCGTGCCGGTCGTGCTGAAAGACCACGACGGCGAGTCCGCGGGCGACCCGCTCCATCACGGGAACCGGCTCCTCAAGGAGCTCGGCCACGTCGCCGACCACGACAGCTACCTCGTCGCCAAGCTGCGTGCCGCCGGCTTCATCGCCGTCGGCAAGACCAACACGCCCGAGCTCGGGCTGATGACCACCACCGAGCCCGAGGCCTACGGGCCGACCCGCAACCCCTGGAACACCGCGCACAGCACCGGCGGCTCGAGTGGCGGCAGCGCCGCTGCCGTGGCGAGCGGGATGGTCCCGGTGGGCCACGCCGGCGATGGCGGCGGATCGATCCGCATCCCGGCCAGCGAATGCGGGCTCTTCGGGCTCAAGCCGACGCGCGGGCGAGTCTCGCTCGGCCCCGAGGCGGGCGAGGCGTGGGCCGGCCTCATCCAGTGTCACGTCCTCACGCGCACCGTCCGCGACTCCGCCGCGATCCTCGACGTGCTCGCGGGACCCATGCCGGGCGACCCGCACTTCGCCCCGCCGCCGGCACGACCCTTCCTCGCCGAGGTGGGCGCCGACCCGGGAGCACTGCGCATCGGCCTCCGGACGAGCGCCGGCGCGATGGCCGAGACGTTCCCCGAGTGCGCCGCCGCGGCCGAGGACGCCGCGGCACTGCTGGAGTCCCTCGGTCACCACGTGGAGGTTGCGGCTCCCGCGGCGCTCGACGAGACCGAGCTGCTCGGCCTGTTCCTCGTGCTGATGAGCACGAACGTCGTCGGCGACCTCCGCGAGATCGAGCGCATCGTCGGCCGGGAGCTGACCGCCGACGACGTCGAGCCGCTCACGTGGGAGTACGCCGCGATGGGTCGCGGCTACTCAGGTGCCGACTACCTCGAGGCGATCAACGGCGCCCACGCGTGGACCCGCCGAGTCGCCTCGTGGTTCGAGCCACTCGACGGCACCGACGGGTTCGACCTGCTCCTCACGCCGACGCTCGCCGAGACGCCGCCGGAGATCGGCGACCTCGTCGGGACCAAGGACGACCCGTGGCGCGGCATGGCGCGGGCGACGCCGTTCGCGGCGTACACGGCTGCCTTCAACGTGACCGGCCAGCCCGCGATGTCGGTCCCGCTCACGTGGAGTGCCGCCGACCTCCCCATCGGCGTGCAGCTCGTCGCCACCCACGCCCGCGAGGACCTGCTGCTGCGCGTCGCCGCCCAGCTCGAGGAGGCGCGTCCGTGGGTCGATCGGCGTCCGCCGGTCTTCGCGTGAGGCGCCCGCGTGGCTGACGATCTCGCGCATCTCGACGCGACTGCGCAGGCCGACCTCGTCCGTCGCGGCGACGCCACGCCAACCGAGCTCGTCGACGCGGCGATCGCGCGCATCGAGGCCGTCGATCCGGAGCTGCACGCGGTCGTCCTGCGACGCTTCGACGCCGCCCGCGCCGAAGCCGCCGCCGCTGACCTCCCCGACGGCCACTCCGACCGGCCGTTCCGGGGCGTGCCGTTCCTCACCAAGGACCTTTCCTGCACCACCGCCGGCGAACCCCACACCGAGGGGATGCGGGCACTCCGGCAGGCCGGCGTCGTCGCGACCGAGACCACACACCTCGCGAACCGGTTCCGACGGGCAGGGTTCGTGAACCTCGGTCGGACCAACAGCCCCGAGCTGGGGCTCCTCCCCACGACCGAGCCCGACGCGTGGGGACCGACCCACAACCCCTGGGACCTGACCCGCACCCCGGGCGGCTCGAGCGGTGGGTCCGCGGCGGCGGTCGCGGCCGGGCTCGTGCCGGTGGCGCACGCGAGCGACGGCGGCGGTTCCATCCGTATCCCGGCGGCCGCGTGCGGACTCGTCGGGCTCAAGACCTCCCGCGGTCGCGTGTCGGTCGGTCCCGCCCGCAACGACCTCGTCGCCCTCATGTCGGTGCAGTTCGCCGTGACGCGCAGCGTGCGCGACGCCGCGACACTCCTCGACGTCTGTGGTGGCGAGGAGCCCGGCGACCCCATCGTCCCGGCGCCGCCCGACCGCCCGTACGCGACCTTCGCGGCCCGAGCTTCCGATGGCGATGCACCGGACCCGCTGCGCATCGGGATGATGACGCGTGCGCCCGGCGACGCATCACCGGTCGACCCCGAATGCGTCGCGGCCGTCGAGCAGGCCGCCCGCACGCTGCAGGGCCTCGGCCACCACGTCGAGGTCGCCCATCCGGCTGCCTACGACGACCCCGCGCGCGGCGCGATCTTCGGGAGCCTGTGGGGCGTCAACGCCGCCACCCAGGTCAAGGGATGGGGCGAGGCGCTCGGCCGACCGCTCACCGAGGACGACGTGGAGCCGGCGACTTGGTTCCTCGCCACCAACGGGCGAGACACGACCGCGCTCGACTACTACGACGCACTCAACGCGGCGGTGCGCTGGAGCCGCACGATGGCCGAGTGGTGGCACGGCGACGATGCCTTCGACCTGCTCCTGACCCCGACGCTCGGAGAGCCCCCGCCGCCGCTCGGGTCGTTCGCGCCCACCGAAGTGAACCCCTATGCCGGGCTCGTGCGCTCGGGTTCGTTCACGCCGTACACGCCCGCCTTCAACCTGACCGGCCAGCCCGCGATCTCACTGCCGCTGCACTGGACGCCTGCTGGGCTCCCGGTCGGGGTGCACCTCGTCGCTGCGTACGGCCGCGAGGATCTGCTGCTCGCCGTCGCCGCGACCCTCGAGGTCGCGACGCCGTGGGCAGGGCGCACACCGCCAGTCCACGCATGAAGCAGGCAGTCCACGCATGAAGCAGGCAGTGCACGCATGAGGCAGCCGGCTCCGTGCACGGAAAGCGGCGTCCACGCATGATCCGCATCGCAGGAGGCCAGGGCTTCTACGGCGACACCCCCCGTTCGGTCGAGGGGCTCCTCGCCGACGGCATCGACTACCTCTGCCTCGAAGCGCTCGCCGAGCTCACCCTCGCGATCCTCCAGAAGGACCGTCAGAAGGACGAGGCGCTCGGCTACACGAAGGACCTCCCGGCGTACCTCGCCGCGGCGCTGCCGACGGTCGCGACGGGTCGCACCAAGCTGATCACCAACGCCGGTGGCATCAACCCCGCCGCGGCCGCGCGCGCGGCCGTCGGTGTCGCCCGTGACCTCGGGCTCTCCGGGCTCAAGGTCGCGACGGTGCTGGGCGACGACCTCATGCCACGGGTCGACGCTCTCGCCGCCGACGGCGGCCTCGCCCACCTCGAGTCCGGTGCACCGTTCTCCGAGTTCGACGGCCCACCGTTGTTCGCCGCCGCGTACCTCGGTGCCCGCCCGATCGTCGACGCCCTCGACCAGGGCGCCGACGTCGTGATCACCGGTCGGTGCGCCGACGCCGCCCTCTTCCTCGCCCCGCTCGTCCACGAGCACGGGTGGGCCTGGGACGACTGGGACCGCCTCGCCGCCGGGACGCTCGTCGGTCATCTCCTGGAGTGCTCGGGACAGAGCGCCGGCGGGAACCTGAGTCGCGACTGGTGGTCGGTCCCCCGTCCGTGGGACCTCCCGTACCCGATCGCCGAGGTCGAGGCCGACGGCACCGCGGTGATCACCAAGCCGAAAGCCTCGGGCGGGCGCGTCAGCTTCGACACCGTGCGCCACCAGCTCCTCTACGAGGTGCACGACCCCGCGCGGTACCTGTCACCCGACGTCGTCGCCGACTTCACGAGCGCGACGTTCGACGACGAGGGCGACGACCGAGTGCGCGTGCACGGCACGCGCGGGAACCCGGCCACCGACACCTACAAGACGCTGCTCTGCAATCACATCGGATGGGCCGGCGAGGCACGACTCGCGTATTCGTGGCCCGAGGCGCGCGAGAAGGCGACCGCGGCTGCCGCGATCTTCGTGGAGCGCGTCGCGCAAGCCGAGCTCGCGGTCCGGGAGTGGTGCGTCGAGATGTGGGGGGTCGACGGGCTCGCCGGGCCCACCGTGCCACCTACGGACGCCGAACCACCGGAGGTCGTGGCCCGGATCGCCTGGCGTTGCGACGACCCCGCCACCGCCGGCCTCGTCGGGCGGGAGATGGTGCCGCTCACGCTCTCGGCCCCACCCGCGGGCACCACCGGGATCGGCCGCGGCGCCGGGCGCCCGACCGAGCTGCTCGGCATCTGGCCCACACTCGTCGACAAGTCCGTCGTCGACCCACATGTCACCGTGACGGTCGAGGAGATCTGATGCCGACGTTGCGTCTCACCGAGATCTGCGGGTACCGCTCCGGCGACAAGGGCGACATCGCGAACATCGCGCTCCTCGCCGACGATGCCGACGCCTACGACGCGATCGTCGCTGAGGTCACCGCCGCGCGCGTCAAAGAGCACTTCGGCGCCATGGTCACCGGTGACGTCATCCGCTACGAGGCGGCGAACGTCCTCGCGCTCAACTTCGTGCTGCGCGGCGCGCTCGCGGGCGGAGGTCCCCGATCGCTGCGCAGCGACAGCCTGGGCAAATCGCTCGGCGGTGCGCTCGTCCGACTCGAGATCGAAGTGCCCGAGCACCTCGCGGCGCGACGGGCCCCCCGCCCCGACGTCGGCTGGGCCGAGGCGATCCTGCGCGATCTGCCGACGGGCCCCGCGTCGTCCGGCTGAGGCGTCGGCACCGAACACCCCTCGACGCAGCCGTCGACCGCAGCCCGCCGACCAGCACCCGCCGACCAGCACGAGGACCCCGACCCCATGCCCGAGCGCTACGACCTCGTCATCGTCGGCATGGGCTCGGGGGGCATGGTCGCCGCAGAGTTCGCGG
>JBKJJI010000172.1:0-5510 GCA_046598115.1 Acidimicrobiia bacterium
GAGGTGGGGACCGAGTGCGCGGCGTGGTGTGCCCTCAACGCGCTCTCACTGCTGCGCGCCGAGCTCGGGTCGCTCGACGCCATCGAGCGGGTGCTCACCGTCCAGGGGTTCGTCGCCTGCACGGGCGACTTCATCGGACAGCCTGCCGTCGTCGACGGCGCCAGCAAGATCCTGCACGACGTGTTCGGCAACGCCGGGCGCCACACCCGATCCGCGTTGGGGGTCGCCGCGCTCCCGAGGGGCGGACCGGTGGAGATCGAGGTCATCGTGGCCCTGCGAGGAACGTGATGGCACCGCGCATCGCGATCATCGGGGGCGGGAGCTACCAGTGGGTTCCCAAGCTGCTCGTCGACCTCGCCAACACGCCCGCCCTGCACGAGTCCGAGATCGTCCTCATGGATCTCGACCCGGCGCCGCTGCCGCGGATGCTCGACCTCGTGGAGCACATCGCGGCGGTCCGCGGGATCGGGATCACGGGCTCCACGACCACCGACCAGCGAGCCGCAGTCGAAGGAGCCGACTACGTCGTGGCGAGCATCTCGACCGGTGGGTTCGAGTCGATGAACATCGACATCGAGATCCCCGAGCGCTACGGGATCCGGCAGTCGGTGGGGGACTCCGTCGGGCCAGGTGGGATCGTGCGGGCGCTACGCAACATCCCGATCTTCACCGAGCTTGCCGCGAACATGGAGGAGCTCTGCCCCGACGCGTGGCTGCTGAACCTCACGAACCCGATGACGACGATCTCACGTGCGGTCACCCGGGAGTCGTCGATCACCACGATCGGGCTGTGCCACGAGGTCACGATCATGCAGTTCATGTTGAGCCTGCTGCTCGACGCGCCGTTCTTCGACGTGAAACCCACCGTCGCCGGGGTGAACCACCTGCCATTCATCACGAACCTCGACGTCGGCGGGGCGGACGGGTTCGTGCTGCTGCGCGACCTCGTCGAACGTGCCGACGAGCGGAGCAGCGAGCCGCTCGCGATGTCGTTACCCGACGGGATCGGACTCGAGAAGACCTCAGCGGGGTCCGAGTGGACCAAGGGCGACCTGCTCGCGGGCCACCGCGTGAAGCTCGAGCTGTTCGCGCGCTTCGGTGTGCTGCCCGCCGCCGGCGACCGCCACCTCGTCGAGTTCTTCCCCGGCTTCCTCACCGAGGAGTCCGGTTGGGGGGAGCGCTGGGGCGTGAAGCTCACGACCATCGAGGAGCGGACGTACTGGGCCGACCGCTACCGGGCCGAGCTCGAAGAGATGCTGGCCTCCGACGAGGTGTCGCAGATGCCGTCGGGGGAGATGGTCGCCCCGATCATCGTCTGCCACCGCGAGGGGAAGCCCGGGCACTTCCCGCTCAACCTCCCGAACCGCGGTCAGGTTGCCGATCTCCCGGACGGGGTGGTGGTGGAGTCGATGGGCGTGGTCGATGGCGACGGGCCGCGCGGGCGCGACGTCGCGTCGCTCCCGCCGATCATGGCCGAGTACCTCCGTCGGGTGTCGGCCGCGCAGGAGCTCACGGTCGAGGCCGCGCTTACCGGCAGCCGCGACACCGTGTTCGAAGCGATGCTCGCGGACCCGCTCGCGGGGCGCCTCGACTACGACGCGCTCGGACGGATGGTCGACGAGATGCTCGTGGCGACGAGCCGCTGGCTCCCGCAGTTCTCGTGAGCGGGGTGATGGCATCCGATCCCGTCCGCGAGCTCCGGTTCGACGAGATGGACGTCCGGATCCACGGGAGCGAAGCGGCGCTCGGTGCGGCCGCGGCTGACCATGCCGCGAGGGTGATCGGAAACGCCATCGAAGCCGCGGGCGTCGCGAACGTCATGTTCGCGAGCGGGAACTCGCAACTCGCGTTCCTCCGCGAGCTGCGAGCGCGCGACGACGTCGACTGGTCCCGCGTGGTCGGGTTCCACATGGACGAGTACCTCGGGATCGATGCTGGGCATCCGGCCTGCTTCCGGCGCTACATGCGCGAGCACATCACCGATCATGTGTGCCTGCAGGCGTTCCACGAGCTGCGAGGCGACGCGCCCGGTGCCGCCAGATCAGGGGCTGCCGGATCAGGGGCTGCCGGATCAGGTGCGGACGAGGAGTGTGCGCGGTATTCGGCGCTGCTCGACGCGCATCCCCTCGACCTGTGCTTCCTCGGCATCGGTGAGAACGGGCACCTCGCGTTCAACGACCCGCCCGTCGCCGACTTCGCCGACCCTCTCGACGTCAAGGTCGTCGCGCTCGACGAGGCCTGTCGTCGCCAGCAGGTCGGTGAGGGCCACTTCGCCGCCTTCGACGACGTCCCCACGCACGCGCGCACCGTCACGATCCCGGCCCTCCTCCGGGCGTCGGCGGTGCTGGCGATCGTGCCCGAGGCCCGGAAACGGGCGATCGTCGCCGCCGCGCTGACCAGACCCGTGTCGACCGACTGCCCCGCGTCGGTGCTGCGGACGCAAGAGCACGTGACGCTGTACCTCGACGATGCATCCGGCGAGGGGATCGAGGCTCCGTGAGTCGCTCGCCGCAGCTTCCGCGTCCGGGATCGGGTCGCCACAACCCCGAGCTCGTGGTGATCAGCTTCCCGAGCGTCGCAGAGCTGCGGGTCCGACTCCCTCGGATGCTGCTCGGCCTGCTCGTGCTCGGCACCGGCGTCGCCCTCACGATCGAGGCCCGGCTCGGGGTGAGCCCCTACGACGTCCTCCACCAGGGGCTCTCGGAGGTCACCGGTCTGTCCTTCGGTGTGGTCGTGGTGCTGCTCGGCCTCGCGATCTTGGTGCTGTGGTTCCCGCTCGGCCAGCGCTTCGGGGTCGGGACGATCATCAACACCCTGTCGGTCGGCTTCATCGTCGACCTCTGGCTCCACCTGCTCGACCGGCCCGAGGACCTCGTGCTGCGCTGGGCGATGCTGCTGGTCGGGGTGGTCATCACGGCGCTCGGCATCGGCCTCTACATCGGGGCGGGGCTCGGGCCCGGCCCCCGCGACGGGCTCATGACCGGGATCGCCGCGAAAGGCTTCCCCCTGTGGGCCGTTCGCACCGGCCTGGAGCTCGTCGCCCTCGTGGCCGGATGGGCGCTCGGCGGCGACGTGGGCGTCGGCACCGTGCTCTTCGCGTTCGCGATCGGTCCGCTCGGGCACTGGTTCCTCGCGCGCTTCCACCTCGGCGTCGGTGGCATCGATCCCGATCCCACCGCGACGGTCGGGGAATGACGTGATGGTTGGCCCATGACCGTGCGCATCGGGGTGATCGGCACCGGGTTCGGCGCGCGCGTCGTCGCCCCGGTCTTCGACGCGACCGACGGCTGCGAGGTGGTCGAGGTCGTCTCCGCTCGCAACGACGCCGACGTCGCCAACCTCTGCGATCGCCGCGACGTCGATCTCATCACCGTGCACTCGCCGCCGTTCCGTCACGTGTCGCATGTCCGGCGGGCACTCGCCTCCGGTCACGCGGTCCTGTGCGACAAGCCTTTCGGTCTGCGGGCCAGCGACGCCGAGGCGCTGCTCGCGGCAGCCGAGACCGCGGAGTGCCTGCACCTCGCGAACTTCGAGTTCCGCTACGACCCGATGCGGGAGATGCTCCGCACGCTCGTGCGCGACGGCGCGGTCGGTCGGCCCGAGCGGGTGTTGTGGACCCACTGGAGCTCGGGCTCGCGCGTGCCGCTGCGCCCCTACGGCTGGCTGTTCGAACGCGCGCTCGGCGGGGGCTGGCTCGGCGCGTGGGGCTCGCACGCGATCGACGCGCTCCGCTGGATCTTCGGTGAGGTGCTCGACGCCCACGGCCAGTGCCGCACCATGATCGACGTGCGCCCCGACGCGGAGGGGGTCGGCCATCCCTGCGATGCCGAGGACTCGTTCACGGGCTGGCTCACGCTCGACGGGGGGACCGGGGTGACGATCGACTCGACGTTCGTCGCGGCGGCATCGATCGCGCCGCGGATCGTCGTCGCAGGGGAGGAGGGCGTGCTCGAGTGCATCGCCGACGCCCGTATCGTGCTGCGGCGGGCCGACGGCACGAGGGAGGCGCACGACCGCCCACCCGCCGAGGGCGACCCGCACTTCGAGCCGATGCGGCGGTGGGCGATCGTGGTGCGCGACGCCGTCGAGGCGGGGAGCGCACCGCCCGGCACCCCGACGTTCGCCGACGGGCTCGCGTGTGCGCGTGTGCTCGATGCGCTGGGGCGTCAGCCCGCGACCGCGTAGGACGACGCCTGCTCGAACACGGTGTCCCAACCGGAGGCTGCGACCCCGATCACCTGGAGCCGGACCCGGACCTCGTGTTCGGCGTCGTCCGCGTCGGGGTGCCTCAACGCCCGAAGCGCGTGGGCGCGGGCGAGCCGGACGATCGCCTGATCGAGCCGGGCCTGGGTGTCGTCGATCTCGGTCACGACCTGCTCGAACACGTCGAACGTGTCCTCGTCGCCCCGCTGCAGGTGGACGAACCCGCGGGCGATGCCGAGCTGGGCCCGATCGAGGTACGTCCCGCCCTCGAGCGGGGACTCGGTGAGGGCCGCGGCTTCCTCGGTGTGTCCCGAGACGACGTGGATGAGCGCGAGGGCGGCCCGGTCGGCCGGCGCGAGCGCACCGTCGGCGAGCGCAGGCTCGAGCTCTGCGGCGGCTTCGCGGGCACGGTTGGCCTGGAGCAGCGCGAGCGCCATCGCGCGCCGGAGCTCGTCGATCCTCTGCCCGGTGGCCCGCGGGTCACCACGGATGTGGAGGATCGTGGCGAGCGCGTCGGGCTCGCCGGCGTGCACGACGATCTGCGTTCGCAGCGCGAGCATCGCCACTACTCCGGCATCCTCGGGTGGGTCGATCGTGCGCGCCAGGGCTTCCTCGACCTGGCCGGCGGCGACCATCGCCCGCAGCTCGGTGCTCTGGGCCTGATCGATGGCCCAGGGGTCACCGAGGACGCGGAAGCGAGCGACGGCTTTGCGCGCCACGTCGACCGAGTCGACTGCTCGTCCCTGCCAGAGGGTGATGCTGCCCAGCAGCATCCCGAGGAGCCCCGAGACGTAGCGGTCCCCACGCTGCTCGCTCTCGGGGAACTGCTCGCGTGCGATGGACTCGGCCGCCTCGAGGTCGCCCTGGATGTAGCGGACCCACCCCATGAGGGCGAACGACCAGTTGAGGCCACCCCAGTCGTTCATCTCGTGGAACATCGCCCCGGCCTCGTCGAGGCGCTGTTCCGCCAGCGCCGCGTCTCCCTGGAAGAACGAGATGGTCGCGAGGTTCTGGAGCGCCCACGCCTCCCCGCGACGGTCGCCGATCTCGCGGTACAGCGCGAGGGCCTCCGAGCAGTCGGAGTCGGCTGCGGCGAGGTCGCCGGCGAACGTCAGGGTGCGGCCTCGGGCCCGCAGCGCGGTCGCGAGGCCGTGCGCGTCCCCCAGCGTTCGCCACAGGGCGAGCGCCTCGGCGACCGTCGCCATCGATCCTCGGTAGTCGCCCTCCATCTTCTGTACCTCGGCGAGCTGGCTCAGGGCCCGGGCCCGCTCGGGTGACTCGACGGCCACCTCGTCCATGACCTCGTG
>JBKJJI010000219.1:0-8254 GCA_046598115.1 Acidimicrobiia bacterium
GCTTGCAGGCCCTCCGTCGAGCGGCGCGTACCATCGGCCCGGTGGCCGAGTTCCTGTCCCCCGCCTGGGTCGCCGCCCTCGACGCGGCTCTCCGCGACGCTCCGCTACGGGCCGGGGCGCCCGACGACTCGCTCGCCTACGAGCTCCAGGCCCGCACTGCCGACGGCGAGGTGCGGACGCATCACGTCACGATCGGTCCTGATGGTGCTCGCGCCACCGAGGGTCATGCCCCGCACGCCGACCTCGTGCTCGTCACCGATGCGGAGACTGCGTTCGCCCTCCATCGCAACGAGCTGAACGCACAAGCAGCGATCGCGTCGGGGCAGTTGCGCATCCGGGGCGATCTCGAGGCGTTCTCGCGCCATGCGGGGGCGATCGCATCCCTCGACGACCTGTTCTCGGCGCTGCGCGCGTCGACCACGGCGACGGGAACGGGCCTCACCCGGGCGACCCCGGGGCCCGGCGACGACGACCGGTAGCATCCCGGGCATGCCGATCTCCGAGACCGACCTGCGCATCGAGGCCCGTGCGTTCCTCGATGCCAACGCCGAGCAGCGTGCCGAGGAGAAGTTCGAGTGGGGCAAGGGCTCCGACCACGTCGGCGTCCTCGACGAGAAGACCCCCGAGCAGGAGCAGGCCGAGATCACCACGGCCAAGGCGTGGAAGGCGACCGAGTTCGACGCCGGCTTCGGCTGGATCACCGGCCCCGAGGAGTACGGCGGCCGCGCCCTGACGAGCGCCCACGAGCGTGCGTACCGCGAGGTCGCCGCCGACTACGCGACTCCGAACCAGACGATGTTCGGGATCGGGCTCGGGATGGTCGCCCCGACGATCCTGGCCCACGGGCTCCCCGAGGTTCGGGAGCGTTACCTGCAATCGATGTACCGCGGCGACCTCGTCGGTTGCCAGCTCTTCTCGGAGCCGGTCGCGGGCTCCGACCTCGCCGGGATCCAGACCAAGGCCGAGCGCGACGGCGACGAGTGGATCCTCACTGGCCAGAAGGTCTGGACCTCCGGCGCGCACTACTCCGACATCGGTGAGATCATCACCCGCACGTCGCCCGACAAGCCCAAGCACAAAGGTCTGACGATGTTCCTCGTCGACATGCACGCGCCCGGCGTCGACATCCGGCCCCTTCGCCAGATGACCGGCGGCGCGTCGTTCAACGAGGTGTTCTTCGAGGAAGTTCGGGTCCCCGCCGACCACATGCTCGGCGATCTCGACGAGGGCTGGACCGTGGCGCTCACCACGCTGATGAACGAGCGCGCCGCCATCGGCGGCGGGGGTGCGGGGATCGGGACCGTCAGCTTCACCCGGTTCCGGGAGATGGTCCGCCACTACGGGCTCGACGACAACCCGATCGTCCGTCAGCGCCTCGCCGACATCTACGTCAACCAGCAGGTGTCGCGCTTCACGAACCTGCGGGCAATGGCGAAGATCCGGGCCGGCCAGCTCCCCGGCCCCGAGATGTCGATCGCGAAGCTGGCGATGACGATGAACATGACCCGGATCGCCGACATGCTCAGTGAGGTGCTCGGGCCCCGCCTGATCGCCGACTCCGGCGAGTGGGGAACGTACGCGTGGTCGGAATTCGTCCAGGGCATCCCCGGTATGCGCATCGCCGGCGGGACCGACGAGGTCATGCGCAACATCGTCGGCGAGCGGGTCCTGGGGCTCCCCAAGGAGCCCCGACCGGCGTAGCCGCGTCGCCGCACAGGATCGTCGAGGCGTCCCGGGTGCTTCCCTTCGAGCGACTGCGGGCGTTGGCCCGCTCCGCAGGCGACGACGACGCCGGCCTGGTGGCCGAGGCCGCCGGCTGCCTCGCCGACTTCGGCGGCGACCCGCAACTCCTCACGGTGTGTCGGCGGCTTCTTGCCCACCACCCCGCGTGCGGCCCGCTCTGGTGGCTCTGCGCGCGGATCGTCTCGGCGCCAGATCCGACGACCGCCGCCCGGGAGAGCCTCCGGCGCCTCGAGACCGACCGGACGTCCGCACGGCTCGCGTCCGTGCTCCCGTTCCCGCACGACGAGCCGATCGCGGTGCTCGGGTGGGACGACGCGATCGGGGCGGCCGTCGCCGAGCGACCCGATCTCGACGTGGTCGCGGTCCGTCCCCGGGTCGGCGACCACAGGCTGCGGGGCCGCCTGGCGCGCAGCGACCGACCGGTCCGGACCGTCGACGAGACGGAGATCATGGCGCTGAGCCCCAGTCACCTCCTGGTGGGGGTGCGCGCGCTCTCGCGTCGGGACGCATTCGTGACCCCCGGATGCTCGGACCTGCGTTGGTCGATCCCCGAGGCCGCGGTCTGGCTCGTCGCAGGCGTCGGCCGCCTGCTGCCGGACCGGCTGCTCGACGTCGCCCGACGTGAGATCGAGCGCGACCTCGATCCGGTCGTCGAGGTCATCGAGGTCGCCGGCGCGGCGCGCGTGGCAGGGCCCGCCGGGCTCGATCCGCCCGAGCGCGTCGCGTCGCGCCTCGACTGCCCCGACGCCCCGGAGCTGCACCGTCTCTGAGGTCCGGCACCGAGACAGTCCGACTCCACGAAGGTCCGCGGCCTGCATGCGAGCGCTCGCTACCGTCGCGCGATGCCGGAGACCAAGCCCGCGACGGGCATCGCCCCGACGCCGGTCGACCTGTCGACCACATGCCTGCAGTGCGGTGCCGCGATGCGCGAGGAACACGCCCACTACCGCTGCCCATCCTGCGGGTGGCGGGACTCCTGCTGCGACGGGCCGTACTGAGCGGTCCGGTTCGTCGGCCCCTCCTGATCGCCCCTCCTGATCGCCCCTCCTGATCGGCGGAGCTGCTCAGGCCTCGAGCGCGACCGACGGGTCCTCGTCGACGAGCTCGACCTGCTCGCCGCCGCGCTGCGCGCGGATGGCGTCGATCTTGTGCAGCGGCCGCTCGAGCGCGCGGCGACGCGTCCCGACGAGCGCCTCGTAGGCCTTGCCGGCGTCGTCGATGCGCGCACCCACGCGGTCCATCTGGCCGACGAACTTCTGCCACTGCTCGCCGAACTGCCCGAGCAGCCCGAGGATCTCGTCGGACGTGCGCGCGAGCTGGAAGTTCTCGACCATCTGGCGGATGAGCGCGAGCACTGCGAAGAGGGTAAGGGGCGAGCAGAACACGACCCGCCGACGCACTGCCTCGTCGAGGATCTTACCGTCGTGCTCGTGGATGAACGCGTAGAGCTGCTCGTTGGGGATGAACAACAGGACGAAGTCGACCGTGCCGCCTGCGGCGTCGACGTAGTCGCGACCGCTGAGCTCCTTCACCCGGTTCCGGACGTCACGAAGGAACGCGTCCTTGTGACGTTTGGAATCGAGGTCGGACTCGGCGTCGCAGTAACGCAGGTAGTTGTCGAGCGGGAATTTCACATCCATGTGCAGGAGCAGCTCGTTGGGCAAGAGGAAGGTGAAGTCGGGAATGCCACTCCCCTGCTCGACGGCCCGCTGCTTGCGGTAGTTGACGTTCTCGACGAAGCCCGAGAGGCGGAGCACGTCCTCGGCCATCCGCTCGCCCCACTGGCCCCGCGCCTTGGTGCTCGACAGCGCCTCGCGCAGGCTGTGGGTCGTCTGCAACAGCGAGGTGACACCCTCGTGCTGCATCGAGAGCTGCTCGCGCAGCTCGCCGAAGGTCCGGGCCCGCTCGGCGTCGAAGGACTGCACGAGCGACGAGACCTCGTCGAGCTTCGCGGTCATCGTGCCGAGCTGGGCGTCGATGAGCGACTTCTTCGAGTCGAGCTCCTGGCCGACGAGCGCCCGCTCCGAGCCCATGAGTGCCTGGTTCTGGGCCAGCATCGTCTCGACGGCGGCCCGGACGGCCGCGTCTCGCTCCTCGGACGCCTGCCGGCGCTGGTCGTCGACGGCCTGGCGGACCGCATCCTCGAGCGCCCCGGGCCGTGCCCGGCCCCGCAGGGCCACTCCTGCCACCAGGGCCCCGACCGCCACCACGACCACACCTGCCACGACACCAATGATGATCTCCATGCCCTGATGGTCGCATCGGGGTATGACATCGACGGGGATAGCCCCTGACCTGCGGTTTCGCGCCCATCACGCTCCTGACGGCTTCGCCGCCGGGCCGCTCGGGCCCTGGGGGTCAGGCGTCGGCGATGGCGAACTCGAACCCGCCCCTCGTCCCCACGTAGATCCGGCCCTTCCAGACGACGGGCGTCGCCTCGATGCAGGCCCCCAGCGGGACCTGCCACAGCTCTGGGGGGTCCACGAGGGTGTTGCGCACGTCGTAGGCGTGCAGGATCCCGTCGCAGTCGCCCTGGAGCCACACGCCGTCGACGATGACCGGTGACCCCATCAACGGGGCCGTGAGCCGTTTCTCCCACCGGATCGCGCCGGTGGTCCGGTCGAGGCCGATGGCACGCCCCGTGTACGTCGTGGCGATCACGAGGTCCCCGACGATCCCCGGGGTGCTGAACACGCCGGCCTTCGCCGCGCCCTGGTCCTTCTGCGACCAGACGAGGGGGGCGTCGGGCTGGGCCGGGTTCAGCTTCCACATCTGGCCGACCGCGTCGCCCTGGGCGTTGTGGCGCTCCCACTCCGAGCCGCCGTACAGCATCCCGACCTCGTCCACGACGATCGACGCGTCGGTGTCGTCGCCGGTCCAGAACCGGAAGATGCGGGTGGGCACGCCGGAGCCGTCGAGGAGCGGGGCGATGTCCCAGCCCTGCACGAGCCCACCGGAGTTCGCGAAGTAGAGGGTGTTGCCGCTCACGGCGACGGAGCCCTCGATCGACACCTCGCTCCCGGCTGCGGCGAGGAGCTCGTCGTCCCACCCGGGAGCGTGCCAGAGCAGCTCGGGTGCGACCGTGACGAGCCCGTCGGCGCCGACCCCGCGGTTCATCTTGATCACGTGGATCTGCGAGTTCTCGCCACCCTCGAACACGTAGTCGCCGAGCACGAGCGCGCTGCTGTCCCAGTCGTTGTTCCACTTCACCGGCGACACCGCGTCGGCGCCCAGCTTCCAGAGCTCGGTGGCCACGGGCCGGTCGATCGCGATCACCCGGAAGTAGTTGTCGCGCGAGCCGATGTAGACGAGCGGGAGGCCCTCGGGGTCGACGCTCACCGACCCCTTGATGATGTCGCCCGTCGGGAACGGCGGCAGGATCGGCTGGCCGGTCGCGCCGTCGACGAAGTGGACCGCGCCGTCATACGCACCGAAGACGACCCAGGTCCGCCCTTCGCGCTCGAACACCGCGGGCTGCCCGGTCCAGCCGTTGCCACACCAGCGCGTCGTCTCGCCGCGATCCTCCGAGAGCCGGCACATCTGCTCGCCGGGGTACTTCCACACCACGTGCGGCGCGACCGGGACGGGGCCGGCGCCGTAGTAGTTGCGCGTCGGGTTCCCGCGGAACGTGAGGACACCGGGGACGGTCGACTTCGGGAACGGACCGAACGCCGAGATCGGGTCGACCCAGCCGGTGTACGGGGGCCGCGTGGTCGTCGTGGTGGTCGCGACCGTGGCTGCGGTGGACGTCGTCGACGCGGGCGCGGCGCGCTCGGGACCTCCGCCGCGGCTGACGGCGAACGCTCCGACACCCGTCGCGACGACGACCGCACCGGCACCGACGGCGAGGAGCCGACGTCGACGCGCGCGCTGCCGTCTCGCTCCTGCCCGCGCGCCCCCGGCCATCCGGGCAGCGTACGACGCCAGCACCGGGATCCGTGTGCGACGATCACGAGATGCGCCGCCGCGACAGCCCAGAAGACGACCAGGAAGAGCCCGACCTGCCGATCGACCTCGGCACGGTCTGCAACGGCGAGACGGCACCGAGCCCCACCACGCCGCTCACGCGCGAGGCGCTCCGGCGGGCCCGGGCCCTCATCGACCAGCAGGCCCGGCGACGCGGGATGCCGCGCCGCGAGTTCCTGCGCACGGCGATGGCCAGCGCCGCGGTGCTCGTCAGCCTCCAGGCCTGCAGCGACGAGTCCCGCGAGGGCCGCCCCGGGGGCCGCTACGGCGTCCCCGAGGACGCCATAGTCGATCCCGACGCCGCACGCGAGGCGCTCGGCGGCGACGAGTTCGTCATGGACGTCCAGACCCATTTCCTCGACCTCGACCCGGCGGCGCCGTTCGCCGACCCCGGCTTCCTCCAGTCGTCGTGCGGCGAGTCCGATCCGCGCCTCTGCTACTCCATCGACCGCTACCTCGAGGAGCTGTTCCTGCGCAGCGACACGAACGTCGCGGTCGTGAGCGCGATCCCCGCGAGCGGCGAGGACGGGCCGCTCTCACCCGCCCGCATGGACGAGGCCCGCCGTGCCGCCGACACCCTGTGCGGCGACGGACGGCTCCTCATGCACGGCCAGGCGATCCCCCAGCTCGGCGCGCTCGGCGCTCGGCTCGACGCGATGGACGACCTCGTCGCGCGCTACCCGATCGCGGCGTGGAAGGTGTACACACACCGGCCCGGACCGGGATGGTCGTTCGACGACCACGACCCCGACGCGCCGCAGGTCGGGAAGGCGTTCCTCGAGCGGGTCCGGGCGACGGGCGTGCACACCGTATGCGTCCACAAGGGGCTGTCGGGGAACGACCCGGCCGCGTCGCCGGCCGACCTCGGCCCCGCGGCGGCGGCGAACCCCGACCTCCAGTTCGTCGCCTACCACTCGGGTTACGAGGGTCCTGGCGAGGGCCCGTACGACCCCGCCGGGCATGGGATCGACCGCTTCGTGGCGTCGCTCACCACCGCCGGGATCGAGCCGGGCACGAACGTGTACGCCGAGCTCGGCTCCACGTGGTTCCAGGCGATGCGCGATCCCGACGAGGCCGCGCACGTGCTCGGCAAGCTGCTCGTCGCGGTGGGGCCGGACCGCATCCTGTGGGGCACTGACTCCATCTGGTACGGGACGCCCCAGGGCCAGATCGAAGCCTTCCGAGCCTTCGAGATCACCGAGGAGTACCAGGAGCGCTTCGGCTACCCGGCCCTGACCGACGCCGTGAAACGAGCGATCCTCGGCGGCAACGCCGCCGAGCTCTACGACGTCGAGCCGGTGACCACGCCGTGCACGTTCACCAGGCGCGAGCTCGAGGAGGTCCGTGCCGCGCTGCCCGCCCGGCCCGCGTCCTACGGCCCGCGCAGCACCGAGGCTGCGCTCGCGCATGTGCGCGAGCACGGCTGGATCGGCATGTGACGGGCCGCGCCGATCAAGGCACCTCCCGCCGGCCGAATTCGATCAGAACGATCCGCCGTCGACCACGATCTTCTGGTCGGTGACGTAGCGCGCCGCGTCCGAGACGAGGAACCGCACGACGTCGGCCACCTCCTCCGGGCTGCACACGTGCCCGAACGGCATCCGTGCGTCGAGGTCGTGGATCTCGTCCGCGCCCATCGCGGCCCGGGCCAGCCGCCGGCCCATCTCGGTGTCGACGAGCCCCGGCGCGACGACGTTCACGTGGATCCCGTGGGGTCGTTCCTCCTTCGCGAGGGTGCGCGCGAACGCCTCGAGCGCCGCCTTCGCCATGTTGTACGGCGCCGAGCTCGCGCCCCAGTGCACCGTCGCCGCGCTCGAGAGCAGGACGATGTCGCCCCGGGGCTGCTCGCGCATGCTCGGCAACGTGAGCTTGGCGAGCACGAATGCGGCGTAGGCGTGGACCCGCCACAGCCGCTCGATCTCCTCCGGGTCGGTGTCGGCCACCGTCGCGCCGCGGCTGGCGATCCCGGCGCTGTGCACCAGGATGTCGATCTTCCCGTGGTCGGCGAGCACGGCGTCGACCATGCGCGCGTCCGCGGCCGCGTCGTCGACCGAAGCGCCGTAGGCGGTGGCACGACCGCCCGCGGCCTCGATGCTCGACACGACCTCGCGCGCGGCGTCCTCGTCGCGGCGGTAGTTCACGGCGACGACCGCGCCGTCGGTCGCGAGCGTCGTGGCGATGACGGCACCGATGCCGCGCGATCCGCCGGTGACCAGCGCGACGCGTCCGTCGAGGGTCATGCCCCACCTCCCCGGGCCGGGCCCGTCATGATCTGGCGCTCGCGATCCGTTCGGCCCGCCCGAGCAGGGAGGGCTGCCCCAGGCGCTCCGACCAGGCGGCGAACTCGGCCGTCGGGCCGTGCCACTCCCAGTCCGGGACGCGGCCGACGTTGCTGTTGGTACGCAGCGTGGCGAGCGTGCGGAAGAGCACGGCGTCGTCGCGATGGGCGCGGAGGGTCTCGGCGAGGCGCGCCGCGCTGCGCACCTCGAGGTCCCAGTCACCTTCGTCGTCGGGGATCGCCTCAAGCGTCTCGTAGCGCGCCAGG
>JBKJJI010000312.1:0-7796 GCA_046598115.1 Acidimicrobiia bacterium
GCCCTCGGCGGGCTGCACGGTGCGGACGATCGGCAGGTCGAAGGCGGTCGCGAAGTCCCAGTCGCGCTCGTCCTGGGCGGGCACGGCCATGATGGCGCCGGTGCCGTAGCCCATGAGGACGTAGTCGGCGACGAAGACGGGGATCGGGTCGCCGGTCGCCGGGTTCGTGGCGAACGCGCCGATGAAGACGCCGGTCTTCTCGCGGCCCTCCGTCTGACGTTCGAACTCCGTCTTCGACGCGGCGAACGCCCGATAGGCCCGTACGGCGTCGGCAGGGAGCACCTCGACACCGAACGTTCCCCGCCACGCGGTCGGCGTGTCGGTCGGCCACTCCACTGGGACGATCGCGTCGACAAGGGGATGTTCGGGCGCGAGCACCATGTACGTGGCACCGAAGAGCGTGTCGGGCCGCGTCGTGAACACCTCGATGTCGATGCCCTCGTGCACCACGACGGGGAACCGCACGGTCGCGCCCGTGCTGCGCCCGATCCAGTTTCGTTGCATGGTCTTGATCGGCTCGGGCCAGTCGATGTGGTCGAGGTCACCGAGGAGGCGGTCGGTGTAGGCGGTGATCCGCAGCTTCCACTGCTTCAGCGGGCGCTTGAAGACGGGGAAGTTCCCGCGATCGCTGCGCCCGTCGGCCGTGACCTCCTCGTTGGCCAGCACCGTCCCGAGGCCAGGGCACCAGTTCACCGGCGCTTCTTCCCGGTAGGCGAGGCGATGGGTGTCGACGAAGGCGCGCTGCTCGAGCTCGTCGAGGTTGGTCCAGGCCCGGTCGTCGGGGCCGGGACGGTCGCCACGTTCGAGCTCGGCGACGAGCTCCTCGATGGGCCGCGCGCGGTCGGCTTCCACGTCGTACCAGGAGCCGAAGAGCTGCAGGAAGATCCACTGGGTCCAGCGGTAGTAGGCGACGTCGGTCGTCGAGACACTCCGACGGGGATCGTGCCCCAGCCCGAGCGCACGGAGCTGGCGCCGCATGTTCGCGATGTTCGCCTCGGTCGCGGCGCGTGGATGCTGGCCGGTCTCGAGGGCGTACTGCTCCGCGGGCAGGCCGAACGCGTCGTACCCGAAGGCATGCATGACGTTGCGCCCGTTCATCCGGTGGAAGCGGGCGAACACGTCGGTGCCGATGTAGCCGAGCGGATGACCCACGTGGAGCCCGGCGCCGCTCGGGTACGGGAACATGTCGAGCACGTACAGCTTCTCGGCGTCGGCGCGGGCGCCGGATCGGGCAGTGGACCCGTCGGCCAACGGGCCGGCCGGGTTGGGCGCCCAGAAGGTGTGCTCGCGCTCCCAGGTGTCCTGCCAGCGCCGCTCGATCTCGTTCGCGAGCGTGGCGCCGTAGCGGGCGCGCGGCGCGTCGCGATCGGCGGTCATCGCGGCCGAGCGTAGCGAGGAGGGCCGCCGAGGCCGGGCGTCGGCAGTCGGAGCGCGCCGAGCATGCGCGGGTATCCTGGGCGATCCACGGGCCTGTGGCTCAGTCTGGCAGAGCACCTCCATGGCATGGAGGGGGTCCCGGGTTCAAATCCCGGCAGGTCCACATCAACACGCTTCCGGCGAATCGATCGCGGGGCGTCGGAACGCGGTTCGTAGACTCGCTCGCCTGGTGGGCTCTTCATGATCGGCGTCGTCGACTCCCGGGCGGGGAATGCCCCGAGCGTGGGATACGCACTCGAGCGCCTGGGCGTCGAGCACCGTCTCGTCGACGAGGCCAACGGCCTCCGGGGCTGCGACCGCATCATCCTCCCGGGTGTCGGGGCGGCTCGGGCCACGCTCGACTCCCTCGCGTCGGCCGGACTGGTGGCGCCGCTGACCGAGGCCGTGCGCGACGAGGGCACACCCTTCCTCGGGATCTGCATCGGGCTCCAGGTGCTCTTCGAGCACAGCGCCGAGGGCGACGTCGACTGCCTCGGCTGGATCCCGGGTGCCGTCCACCCGTTCCCCGCCGGCGAGCGCGTCCCCCAGATCGGCTGGAACAGCGTGCACCTCCGCCGGGCCCACCCCGTCACCGCCGGGTTCCCCGACGGGGGCCACTGCTACTTCGTCAACTCCTTCTACGCCGCGCCAACCGATCGCGAGGCGGTGCTCGGCGAGACGTCCTACGGCGTCGACTTCTGCTCGATCGTCGCGCACGAGAACATCGTCGCGACCCAGTTCCATGCCGAGAAGAGCGGGACACTCGGCCTGGCGCTGCTCGAGTCGTTCACCGCGTGGGACGGGACGGTCGGCTGATGCTCACGAAGCGCCTGGTCGCGTGCTTCGACGTCGTCGACGGCCGCGTCACGAAGGCCCAGCAGTTCCAGGACAACATCGACGTCGCCCCCGCGGCCGACCTCGCGCAGTCGCTCTACGAGGACCAGATCGACGAGATCGTGTTCTACGACATCACGGCCAGCGCGCAACGGCGGCCCATCGACCTCGAGACCGTGCGTGCGGTGGCCCGCCACGTGTTCGTCCCGTTCACCGTCGGCGGTGGCATCCGCTCGGTCGACGACATGTTCTCGGTCCTCAAGGCCGGCGCCGAGAAGATCAGCATCGACTCCATGGCCGTGCGCGAGCCCGACATCATCCGCCAGGGCGCCGAGGCGTTCGGCCGCCAGTGCATCGTGCTCAGCACACAGGTGAAGCACGTCGGCGTGCGCGTCGGCATCCCGAGCGGCTACGAGGTGTTCATCGACGGGGCCAGGGAGGCCACCGGCCTCGACGCGATCGACTGGGTCCGCCGCGGCGAGGACCTCGGCGCGGGTGAGATCGTCGTCAACAGCATCGACTGCGACGGGACTGCCGCGGGCTACGACCTGACGATCACGCGGGCAGTCGCCGACGCGGTGAACGTACCGATCGTGGCCTCGGGTGGCGCCGGAACGGTGGAGCACATCGCCGCTGGGCTCACCGAGGGCGGCGCGCACGCAGCGATCATCAGCTCGATCCTGTACTCACCGCGGCTCGAGCGGAACGTCGGAGTCCGCGAGCTGAAGGCCGGACTCGTCGAGCGGGGCGTACCGGTGCGGCCGTACCTGACCGTCACCTAGGTCATTCGGCCTAGCCCTCGGCTGCGATCGGGCCGGGCTCGGCGAAGGGGATGCGGGTCGCGTCGGCCCAGAGCCGGTCGAGGTCGTAGAACTCCCGGGTCTCGGCCAGGAAGACGTGCACCACCACATCGCCGAAGTCGAGCAGCACCCAGCTGGCGTCGTCGCGCCCCTCGATCCCGAGCGGACGCGAGCCGTCGTGAGCCTTCAGGGCGATCTCGACCTCGTCGACGATCGTCTTCACCTGACGGGTGTTCGTCGCGCTCACGAGCACGAACGTCTCGATGATCGCGATGATCGGCCCGACGTCGAGCAGCACGACGTCGTGTCCCTGCTTCGCCGACGCCGCCGACGCGGCGACGAGTGCCCGTTCCGTCGCCTCGCTCACCGGACCCGCGCCGCGCTCGTTCAAGCGCGGGGATCCTGGGTCGTCATCGGGCCTGAGCATAGAGGCCGAGGTCGCGGATGCACCGCACGACGGGTGCCGGGACCAGCGCATCGATCGGTCGCCCCGCAGCGACACGCGAGCGGATCTCGGTCGACGAGACGTCGAGCCGCGGGATCGCGAGGTGCTCGGTCTGCCAGCCGTCGCCGGGCGGGACCGCGTGCTCACCCTCTCGCTCGACCACGACGACCGTCGCCAGCGCCTTGGTGTCCTCGAGACGCCGCCACGTCCCCATGTTCGCCACGGCGTCGGCGCCGAGGAGGAGGAAGAGCGACCGCCCGGGCGCTGCCAGCGCCTCGAGCGTGTCGGCAGTCACCGAGGCTCTGTCGCGGTCCACCTCGACGGCGCTGGCCTCGAGCCCGTCGATCTCCGCCACCGCGGCCTCCACCAGGGCGAGGCGATCGTGGGGCGCCGCGACCACCCGTCCCCGCTTCTGCCACGGGTCGCCCGCGACGACCAGCAGCACGCGGTCGAGGTGGAGCGCCGCTCGGGCATCCGATGCCGCAAGGAGGTGACCGACGTGGACGGGATCGAACGTGCCACCGAGGACCCCGACCCGCTCCGTCGCACCCGACACCCGCCCAGGATACGGGCGTCCGGGTCGGGGACCGGGAGACCTGGCGCCCTGGCGCCCTGGCGACCTGGCGACCCGTTCACGGACCGGACGCGCGCCCGAAACATCCTCCCCCTACCCTGAGGTCGTGACCCCAGCAGGCGACGACCGGGCGACCGAGACTGCACATGTCCTCGTGCGCGTCTGGCTCCCCGACCGCCCGGGTGCCCTGGCGCTCGTCGCGGCGCGCATCGGTGCCATCGGGGGCGACATCGTCTCGGTCGACGTGCTCGAGCGGGCCGAAGGGATCGCGGTCGACGAGTTCTCGGTCATCGTGCCCAACGACTCCGTGCTCGACCTCATGACCAGGGAAATCGAGCAGGTCGACGGCGCTTCCGTCGAGCAGCTCCGGATGGTCGGTGCGTTCCCCGATCCGCGGATCGACGCGCTCGAGTCGGCGCAACGCCTGTGTGAGGCCGCGACCGTGCCCGAGCTCCACGAGGCGCTCGTCGATCGGCTCGGCACCGAGTTCCTCGCAGATTGGGCCGTGCTCCTGCGCGACGAGGTCGAGCTCGCGCACGCGGGCACCGAACGGCCCACCACCGACTTCCTCGTCGCTCTGGCCGCGGGAACCGCGGCCTCGCCGAAGGTCGTGGACGGCACGACCGGACCTGACGATCTCCTGGTCGCCGCGCTCGCCCGCCACGACGCCGTGCTGCTGGTGGGCCGCGACGGACACCCGTTCCGTCGGAGCGAGCGCGCCCAGCTCGTCGCGCTCGCACAGATCGCCGATCGGACGTGGACGCTGCTCGAGGGCTAGACGTTGGTGTGGCCCGGCGCGCGTCCGTGATGGTGTTCACGCGCGACCTGCGCGTGCGGGACAACCCCGCCCTCCTCGCGGCAGCGTCCGGGCCGGTCGTCCCGCTGTTCGTGCTCGACGACGAGATCCTCGCGAGTCGCTTCAGCCGACCGAACCGGACGGGGTTCCTCGTCGAGGCACTCCGCGATCTCGACGTTTCCCTACGCGACCGGGGTGGCCACCTCGTCGTGCGGAGAGGGCGATGGGTCGAGGAGGTGCTGCACGCCGCTCGTGCCGCCGGCGCGGCGACCGTCCACGTCGCTGACGACGTGAGCGCCTACGCCCGCCGCCGCGCCGACGCGCTGGCAACCGAGGCGGCGGGTGTCGGGATCGAGGTGCGGCGCCATCCCGGGCCGACCGTTGTTCCGCCCGGCGCGGTGACACCGGCGGCGAGCGACCTGTACCAGGTGTTCACCCCCTACCACCGCGCCTGGCTCGCGGCGCCGTGGCGGTCGGTCGTGGCGGCGCCGCACGAGGTGGACGTTCCGGCCGGTGCCGCGGGGATCGAGATCCCAGCCCGCGCCGACCTCGTCGCGGGTGACCCCTCTCCCGAGGTCGTGCCGGGTGGCGAACGAGCAGCGCGGGCCCGCCTCAACGCATGGGTGCGCCGCGGTCTGGCCCGATACGCCGAGCGCCACGACGATCTCCCCGGTGACGCGACCTCGCGCATCAGCCCGTACCTGCATCTCGGCTGCATTTCGCCCGTCGAGATGGCGACCAAGCTCAGGGACCGCGACGGCGGCGACGCCTTCGTCCACCAGCTGTGTTGGCGAGACTTCTACCACCAGGTGCTCGCGGCTCGACCCGACGCCGCCTGGCACGACTTCAAGGACCGCGGCGACACCTGGCACGACGACCCTGAAGGGTTCGCGGCCTGGAAGGAAGGGCGCACCGGCTACCCGATCGTCGACGCCGGCATGCGTCAGCTCCTCCTCGAAGGCTTCATGCACAACCGCGCCCGCATGGTCGCGGCGTCGTTCCTCACCAAGGACCTCCTCATCGACTGGCGCCTCGGTGCCGCGCACTTCCTCGACTGGCTCGTCGATGGCGACATCGCGAACAACAACCTCAACTGGCAGTGGGCCGCCGGGACCGGCACCGACCAGAACCCCCACCGGATCTTCAACCCCATCCGCCAGGGGCTGCGCTTCGATCCCGACGGCGACTACGTGCGCCGCTACGTCCCGGAGCTCGCAACCCTCGAGGGGAAAGCGGTCCACGACCCCGACGCGGAGACCCGCCTGCGCGTCGGGTACCCGGCGCCGATCGTCGACCACCACGAGGCGATCGAGGAGTACCGGGCGCTGCGCTCCCGCGCCTGAGGCTCAGGATCGCCAGTCGACCGGGAGCACCTGACGCGTGCCGGAGAGGCCCTTCAGGGTCACCTCACGGGCGTCGCCGTAGACGCCAGTGGACGACTGGGCCTGCACCTCCTCGGTCGCGAGGATCTCTCCACCGGCTGCGGCATCCGCGACCCTCGCGGCGGTGATCACCGTTCGCCCGAAGAAGTCGTCGCCTTCGCGGATGACCGGCCCCGCGTGGAGCCCGATACGGACCCGGATCTCCCCCGCGTCGACGCCGAAGTCGTGCCCATCCATCGCCTGCTGGATCGCGATCGCACACTCGATCGCGGCGTCGGTTTCGGAGAACGCGAGCATGAAGCCGTCGCCCTGACTCTTGACCTCGGTGCCCCCCGACTGCTGCAACGCTCCCCGGAGCAGCTCGTTGTGGGCGTGGAGCACGTGCTGGCTCCGGACGTCGCCGAGCCGGTCGGTCATCGTCGAGTAGCCCTCGATGTCGGAGAACAGCAGCGTGATTCTGCCGTCGGCCGCGGCGACGCAGCCGAGGTCGGGTTGCTCGGCCGACACCGACGCGGCGACCGCGTCGATCGACGCGTCTGGCGACGAGCCCGACGCGATCCCCTGCAGGTCGAGCTTCACCGCGAGCACCTCTTCCACCAGTGCCGGCATGCCGACATCGTGCGCGACGTCGAGGGCATCGTTCAGCAGTCCGAGCGCACGCGTCTCGTCGCCCTCACCGCCTCGGGCCAGCAGCGCACCGGCGAGCTCCAGCCGGGTGCGAGCCGCCCACGGTCGCGCCAGGAAGTGATCGAGGATCCCGATCGCCGACTCGAAGTGGCCGACCGACTGGTCGAGCCGGTCGAGGGTGACTGCGAGCAGTCCGAGATAGCGATCGGTCACACCGTGGTACGCGGTGGCTCCCAGCGACACCCCCCGACCCGGGATCTCCGACAGGAGACGGCTCAGGACTTCGGCGTGCTCGGTCGCACCGACGAGCGCGGCGGCTTCGGCCGCGCCCGACAGCGCATACGGCCGGGCGACGTCGAAGGCGATCGTCCCGAAGTCGTCGACCGCCAGCGCTTCGAGCTCGACGCGCGCCTCGTCGTGACGACCGACGATCGCGAGAGCCTGCGCAAGTCCACAACGCCACGACGCCATCTCGGGCGTCTGCTCCACCACCGCTCGTGTGGCGTCGACCAGCTCTCCGAGACGTCCCTGCTCGCGTCGCATCGGCATCACGAGGATGCCGTAGTTGTTCACGAACCCGCGATTGCGAAGGCGTCGCCCGAGCTCGAGCACGTCGTTGGCAACGGCCTCCGCGAGCTCGTACTCACCCCGAAGTACTGCGACTCCACCGCGGACGAGCGCCGCGTTGGCCGCGCGGGTCGGTGAGCGGAGCTCCGCGGAGAGCCGGACCGCGTCGGCGACGGCGCGGTCGAGGATGGTCGGGTCGCCCCGGCTCATGCCCCGCACCGCATACGACGCACTGTTGAGGAACTGCTGGTCGCGATCGTCACTCGCCACGGCGAGGCGCTGGGTCTCGTCGAGCACCTGCTCGAGCTCGTCGTCGTCGACCCCAGGTTGCAGCGTCCACGCCCACGCCTGCAGG
>JBKJJI010000012.1:0-2641 GCA_046598115.1 Acidimicrobiia bacterium
CCTACCTCCTGACCCTCGACGACATCGCCGGACGCGTGCGGGAGGCGTGGGATCTCGGCGCGACCGAGGTCTGCCTCCAGGGCGGCATCCATCCCGACTTCGACGGCAACTACTACGTCTCGGTCGCGCGGGCCGTGAAGGCGGTCGCACCCGACATCCACATCCACGGGTTCACCGCGCTCGAGGTGACCGAGGGCGCCCGCCGCCTCGGCGTGCCGCTGCGCGACTACCTGCGCACGCTGAAGGACGCCGGCCTCTCCACCCTTCCCGGGACCGCCGCAGAGGTGCTCGACGACGAGGTGCGGGCGATCATCTGCCCCGACAAGGTCACGACCGACGAGTGGCTCGAGGCCCACCGCACCGCGCACGAGGTCGGCCTGCGGTCGAACGTCACCATCATGTTCGGGACGGTCGAGCGCCCGGTCCATGTCGCGCGCCACCTCGTGCGGACCCGCGACCTGCAGCGCGAGACCGGAGGGTTCACGGAGTTCGTCCCCCTCCCGTTCGTGCACATGGCCACGCCGCTGTCGCTGCAGGGTCGGTCCCGCCACGGACCCACCTTTCGCGAGGTGCTGCTCGTGCACGCCGTCGGGCGCATCGCGTACCGCGGCACGATCGACAACATCCAGGCATCGTGGGTCAAGGTGGGCGCGAGCGGTGCACGGCAGCTCCTGCGTGCGGGATGCAACGACCTCGGCGGCACCCTGATGGACGAGAACATCTCCCGCGCCGCGGGCGCGAGCCACGGCCAGGAGCTCGACGACGACGACTTCCGCGCCATCGTCGAGCCGATCGGACGGACGCTCGAGCAGCGAACGACCCTCTATGGACGCACGAGTACCGTGGGGCGGCGCCTTCGGCCCGCAGCGCCCTGCGACGACCATGCCGACGAGGGCGTACCCGTCACCCTCGCGGTGCACCTCCCCGTCGCATGAGCGATCCGGCCCCGCTCGACGTCGTCGGCATCGGGAACGCTCTCGTCGACGTGCTGAGCCACGAGCACGACGACTTCCTCGCGACCCACGGCCTCACCAAGGGCTCGATGCAGCTCATCGACGCCGATCGGGCCGTGGCCCTGTATGACGCCATGGGTCCTGGAACCGAGATCTCGGGCGGTTCGGCCGCGAACACGATGGTCGGGATCGCCTCGCTCGGCGGCCGCGCCTCGTTCGTCGGTCGAGTCCACGACGACCAGCTCGGAGCCGTCTTCGGCCACGACATCGGTGCCGCGGGTGTCGAATTCCCCGCCGCGCCCGCCCCCGACGGTGCTCCCACCGGGCGATGCCTCATCGTGGTCACCCCCGATGCCGAGCGGACGCTCAACACCTACCTCGGGGCGGCCTCCGACATCGCTCCGTCCGATGTCGACCCGTCGACCATCGCCGCCGCCCAGGTCACGTACCTCGAGGGCTACCTCTTCGACCAGCCCGTCGCGAAGGAGGCGTTCCGTCACGCGGCCGCCCTCGCTCACGACGCGGATCGTCGCGTCGCCCTGACGCTCTCCGACGGCTTCTGCGTCGACCGGCACCGTGACGACTTCCTCGCGCTCGTCGCCAACCAGGTCGACGTGCTCTTCGCGAACGAGGACGAGATCTGTGCGCTCTACGAGGTCGACGACTTCGACGCGGCACTGCAACGCGTCCTCCACCACTGCGAGGTCGCCGTGCTCACCAGGAGCGCAAAGGGGGCGGTCATCGTCTCCGGCGGCGAGGTCCACGTCGTCGACGCCCATCCCGTGGAAGCGGTCGTCGACACGACCGGCGCGGGCGACCAGTACGCCGCCGGCTTCCTCTACGGCTTCACCCACGGCTACGACCTCGGCACCTGCGGTCGCCTCGGAGCGCTCGCCGCGGCGGAGGTGATCTCCCACCTCGGTGCACGACCCGAGACGCCGCTCGCCGAGCTCGCGGCGCCGATCCTGCGATGAAGCTGCCGCGGTACCGCACCGGCGACGAGGCGCTCGACAAGGCTGTCGCCGAGCTCGTCGACCGATCCGGTGGGGCCGAGGAGGACCGCGACCTCGTGTTCGAGCTCGTCGCCTCGTCGTTGCGCCTTGCCCGCGACCACGCCGACCGGGGCGATCTGAAGATGGCGAACGCCGCGCTGAAGGAGATGCGGTACGCCTTTCACGTCTTCGACCCGTACCGGGACGAACGCAAGGTCGCGATCTTCGGATCCGCTCGCACCGAGCCTGACGACCCGCTCTACGACCTCGCACGCCGGCTTGCCGCGGCGATCGCCGAGCAGGACTGGATGGTGATCACCGGCGCGGGTCCCGGGATCATGGAAGCCGGCATCGAAGGCGCCGGACCCGACCGCGCCTTCGGGGTCAGCATCAAGCTGCCGTTCGAGACCGTGACCCCGGGCTTCATCGCCGACGACCCGAAGCTGATCAACTTCCGCTACTTCTTCACCCGCAAGGTCGCGTTCATCAAGGAAGCCGATGCGTTCGTGCTGCTCCCGGGCGGCTTCGGCACCCTCGACGAGGCGTTCGAGCTTCTCACCCTGGTGCAGACCGGGAAGGCGCAACCGGGCCCGATCGTGCTCCTCGACGTGCCCGGCGGCACGTACTGGACCGCATGGCGCGACTTCGTCGAGGCCGAGCTCGACGCGCGCTCCTACGTCAGCCCCGCCGACAAGC
>JBKJJI010000102.1:0-4340 GCA_046598115.1 Acidimicrobiia bacterium
GTCCGACAGCGAGCACCTCCTCACCACCCCGACGCACCGAGGCTGCGCCTTCGATGATGAGGAACAGCGCGTCGCCCTCTTCGCCCTCTTCGATGAGCGTGGCGTCAGCCGGCAGCGACGCGGTCTCCATGTGGCGGGCCACGGTCCCGCGCTCGCGCTTCGAGCAACGCGAGAACAGGTTGACGTCGGCCAGCAGATCCACGAGCTCTCGCCGAGACGGTTTCGCCACGATGGTTCCCCCAACCCTGCTCGCATGAGCGTGCGATCGGCGGCAGCGTATCGTACGCTCGCCCCGGGCGTTCGCGATCGGACACAGGGGGCGGTTGATGCGTCGGCTCGCGTGGTGGGTGGTTCGAGGCCGATGGTTCATCATCGTGGGCGCGGTCGTGTTCCTCGTCGTGGCGGGCTTCTTCGGTGCCGGCGTGAAGGAAGACCTGTCGGCCGGCGGGTTCGAAGACCCGACATCGGAGTCCACACACACCGCTGAGGCACTGCTCGAACGGTTCCCGAGCGCGGGTGAGCCCGACTACGTGGTGCTCGTGACAGCGAAGTCGGGTTCCGTCGACGACGAAGACGTCGTCGCCGCCGGGACCGCGTTGACCGAGGAGCTCGCCGATCGACCCGAGGTCATCGAGGTCGGTTCGTACTGGACGCTCGGCAATGCGCCGCCGCTGAAGAGCACCAAGGGCGACGAAGCGCTGGTCTTCGCCATCTTGCGCGGTGATCTCAACGAGCGAGTCAAGGCTTCGGAGCACCTCTCCGAGGAGTTCGTCCGGGACACGCCGGTGCTCCGCACGGCGATCACCGGGGCCTCGGAGGTCGCCCGGCAGGTCACCGATCAGTCCGAGAAGGACCTCCTCCAGTCGGAGCTGATCACGGCGCCGATCGTCGGGATCGCGCTCGTCCTCGTGTTCGGCAGCCTCGTCGCCGCGGGCCTCCCGTTGGCGATCGGGATCCTGGCCATCGTGGGGACGCTCCTCGCACTGACGATCCTCGCGTCGCTCACCGAGGTCTCCGTCTTCGCGATGAACCTGACGACCGGCCTCGGGCTCGGACTCGCGATCGACTACTCGCTGTTCGTGGTCTCCCGCTACCGGGAGGAGCTGGCATCGGGAGCATCGTCGCGGGTCTCGGTCGCACGCACCTTGCAGACGGCGGGACGCACGGTGGCGTTCAGCGCGGCAACGGTGATGATCTCCCTCCTCGCGCTCCTCCTCTTCCCCCAGCCCTACCTCCGCTCCTTCGCCTACGCCGGCGTCGCCGTAGTCGGGCTCGCAGCGCTCGCCGCGATCGTCGTGCTCCCGGCGATCCTCACGGTGCTCGGGCCGCGCATCGAGAAGGGCCAGCTCTTCAAGCACAAGGTCGACGACCACAACGGCTTCTGGGGCCTGCAGGCGCTCCGCGTCATGCGCCGCCCGTGGACCTACGCGATCTCCGTCGTGACGGTGCTCGTCGTGCTGGCGATCCCGTTCTTCAGCATCGAGCTCGGCCAGATCGACGACCGGGTCATCCCACCGGAGGTCGCCACGAGCCGCGCCGCGACCGACCGGATCCGCGAGGACTTCGACAGTCGCGAGAACGGCGCGCTCCGCATCTTCGTCCCGGGCGTCGACCCGGTCGCGGACGTGGAGCAGATCGCCGCGTTCGCCGAGCGGCTCCAGGCGCTTCCCGGCGTCGCGCGCGTCGACGCGGCATCGGGCGCGTATTACGGCTCGAGGGCGACCGGCCACGACCCCTGCCCCGACGGCAGCTGCTTCTTCCCGTCCGAGCTCCTCTCCCCCGCGCTGCCCGAGCGCTTCTTCAGCGAAGAGCACCCGAACGACACCTGGATCAACGTCGTCCCCGACATCGAGCCCATCTCATCCGAGGGCGAGGATCTTGTGGCCGCGGTACGCGCCACGCGTGCTCGGTTCGAGTTCTCGGTCGCCGGTCCGTCGGCACGCCTGGTCGACACGAAGGCGACGATCTTCGACCGCCTCCCGATCGCGCTCGGGATCATCGCGCTCGTGACCTTCCTGCTCCTGTTCATGATGACGGGAAGCCTGCTCGTGCCCCTCAAGGCACTGATCCTCAACGTGTTGAGCCTGACGGCGACGTTCGGCGCGATGGTGTTCATCTTCCAGGAAGGTCGCTTCACCGAGTTCCTCGGCTACACCCAGACTGGGTTCATCGACGCGTTCACACCGGTGCTCATGTTCTGCATCGCGTTCGGGCTCTCGATGGACTACGAGGTCTTCCTCCTGAGCAGGATCAAGGAGGAGTACGACTACGACCACGACAACGAGCGTGCCGTCGCGGTCGGGCTCGGGAAGACCGGTCGCATCGTGACGGCGGCGGCGCTGCTGCTCACGATCGTGTTCCTCGGGCTCACGATGTCGAAGGTGTTCCAGGTCAAGCTGTTCGGCCTCGGCCTGATGCTCGCGATCCTCGTCGATGCGTTCCTGATCCGGGCCACGCTCGTCCCCGCGTTCATGCGTCTCGCGGGACGCCTCAACTGGTGGTCGCCGAAGTTCCTCCGCCGCTTCCACCTGCGGTTCGGCATCTGGGAGAACGAGCCGATCAAGCTCCTCGATCGAGAGTTCGACGAGTCGCGCTGAGCACGAGCCCGGCTCAGCCCCAACGACCGCCCAACGAGTCCCTGGGCGTCGGGCGCCGGACGGCGGTCTCGGGCTCGCGCACCCACCACGCGCTCCGGCCGAACCACGGGCGCTGGGGGTAGATACGGCGCGAGGTCTGCACGCAGTCGACCACCCCCTGCATGATGCGGTCCGTCGCCTCGGAGAGGTCGTCGTCGGGTCCGACCTCGATCGGCTCCCCCACCACGATGCAGCCGCAGACCCAGGGCCGGAAGGACGGCCGTCGCCCGATGGTCCACACCCGGTGGAAGCCCCAGAGCCCGACCGGCGTCACCGGCACACCGCTCATCGCGGCGAGGCGAGCGATCCCGGTCTTCCCCGGCATCGGCTCGAGGTCGCGGGAGATCGTCCCCTCTGGGTAGATGCACACCATCTGGTCGTTGCGCAACGACTCCGCGGCTGCAGTGAGCGAGCCCGCGGCTGCGGCCGACGCGCGCGGAACGGGGATCTGGTGCGTCCGAACGAGGAAGAAGCGCAGGATGGGGATGTTCCACAGCTCGGCCTTCGCCAGGAAGCGTGCCTTGCGAAGACGCCGCTCACCGAGCCACAGCAGGAGGAGAGGATCGAGGAACGAGACGTGGTTCGCCGCGATCAGGACCGGGCCCTTGTGGGGGATCCGCTTGCGGCCCGAGAACCGGATGCGGAAGAGGAGCCGCAGCGGGTAGACGAGGATCCGCGCGAGCACCCAGACCGGTTCCACCGGCGCTCACCCTAGAGGGCGCTCGCGTGTGATCTGAATTCGGCGGCCCGAAACCGGTGTGCAGGACCCGGCGCTCAGGACCCGGCCCTCAGGCCCGGTGCTCAGGACCCGGCGTTCAGGACCCGGCGGACGTCCTGATGCGCTCGTACAGGTCGCCGACGGTCGCGTCCTGGAGCGCTTCCTTGTCGTAGATCGACTCATCGACCTCGATGCCGGCCTTGCGTTCGATCTCGAAGATCCATTCGAGGATGTCGAGGGAGTCGACCTCGATCTCTGCGAGCTTCGACTCCCCGGTGATCGCCTCGTCCTCGGCGATCTCGCGGAGCTCGACGAGTAGTTCGTCGAGCGCTGGAAAGGCCATCCGCGTCATCCTTCCGGGGTACGTGCCCGCCGTCGCGACGGGCGTCGATAACGTACCGTCTGCGAAAGGCCCACGACTCGGCGGGAGCATCTGGTGCAGGGATCCGACGAAGACGCACACCGGATCGTCGTCACCGGCCTCGGGGCTGCCACCGCCGCCGGATGCAGCACCGGCGACCTCTGGGACCAGTTGCTCACCGGCACCTCGGTGGCGGCCGAGATCGCGCGCGTCGACCTCACCGGGTGCCCGACGCGCTTCGGGTGCGAGGTCCGGGGCTTCGACGCCGCTGCCGTGCTCTCGGCCAAGGAGGCTCGCCGCCTCGACCGCACCACCCAGCTCGCCATCGCCGTCGCCGACCAGGCGTGGGCCGACGCAGGCGCACCGTCGCCTGACCCGGCGCGGATCGCGACCGTGGTGGGTACCGGGTTCGGTGGTCTCGAGACCGCACAGGAGAGCGCCCGCGACTTCCTCGCGACCGCCTCGGCCGACACCAAGGGACGGGTACACCCGCTGTTCATACCCAAGGCGATGCCGAACGCCGCGTCGGCCCAGATCGCCATCCGCGGCGGCTACCGAGGGCCGTGCCTCACCGTGACGACCGCCTGTGCGACCGGCGCGAACGCGGTCGGGGAAGGCGCCCGCC
>JBKJJI010000148.1:0-8191 GCA_046598115.1 Acidimicrobiia bacterium
GCCGAGCTGGCCCTGGAGCGCGACCTGTTCGGCCTCGACCTGTGCGACCACGACCTCCTGCTCGGCCTGTCGCCGCTCCACCTCGAGCCGCTGGCGGTCGAGCTCGGCCGTGAGGACCTGGAGCCGATGCGCATCGGCGTCGTCGCGGGCCTTCGTCCGGGCCAGGAGCTTGTCGCGCCGGATCTGGTCGAGCGGGTCGCCGCCGTCGAGCACGAACGTCCCGGGGCCGAGGGCGTCCCGGCCCACGTAGGCCCGCACCGCCCGTTCGCGTGCGGATGCCCGCAGTGTCGCGGCCTCGGCCTTGCCGGCGGTGATCTGGGCCTGGAGCGTCTCGATCCGGGCCGAGAGCTCCTCGAGCCCCCCGATCGCCGCCTCGTAGCGGACGGCTGCGGCATCGGCGGCCTGCTGCGCCGCTGCGACGACGGTCGTCGCGTCGTCGATGGGCGCTGCCCCTGCGGGCGCGCCGGCGAGGCCGAGCGCCGGGCTCAGGGCCACGGCGACAGCCACACTGGCCGCAACCATTGACTTGGACCACATAGACAACACCAGATGCGCGCGGGCGACGACGGGACGGGCGAGCGGGGCCACCCAGGGTAGGCGTGGGCCGCTGCGGGGCACAACGTCGGCCCGGATCGCCCATTGCACAGCCGGCGCTAGCCTCGCCGTTCTGGCGTCGGGGAAGGGTCGTGGAGACACCTCGCGCGACGCCAGAGCAGGGCTGCTGCTGCCAACAGGCCGATGCAGGAGGGCCGATGCAGAGGGGACCCATGCGCCTGCAAGGTGAGATCGCGCTCGTCACCGGCTCCACCTCGGGGATCGGGCAGGCGATCGCGCGAGAGTTCGCCCGCCAGGGCGCCACCGTCGCGGTCCATGGCCGCGACGCGGGTCGGGGCAGCGCCGTCGTCGACGCGATCGAGGCCGACGGTGGCTCCGCACACTTCTTCCCGGCCGACCTGGCCGGAGAGGATGCCTGCCGGGCGCTCGTCGAGGCCGTCGCCGCGTGGGCCGGGGGCCTGACCACCCTCGTGAACAACGCGGTCGCCAGCCCCGATGGGGGGAAGGACGGCACGATCCGGGAGATGAACACCGAGTACTGGGAGGTCGCGCTCCGGGTGAACCTCACCGCGGCGATGTGGTGCTGTCAGACGGCGCTCCCCTACATGAGCGCGGCAGGGCATGGATCCATCATCAACATCTCGTCGCGTCAGGCCGAGCGCCCGAGCGGGGGGCTCGCCGGCTACGCCGTCGTCAAGAGCGGGCTCAACGGGCTCACCCGGGCCATCGCGGTCGAGGAGGCCGCGCACGGCATCCGGGCGAACACGATCAGCCCCGGCTACGTCGTCAACGAGCGCCGCGACGCCGACATCACCCCCGAGCGGCGGGCCCGCCTGGAGGCGATGCACCTCACCCGCCTCGGGGAGGCCAGCGACGTCGCGCACGCGGCGGTGTACCTCGCGAGCCGCGAGTCCGACTTCCTCACCGGCATCAACCTGCAGCTTGACGGCGGCGGCAGCAACGCACGCGCCGCGTCGCTCGGATAGGCGGGCGGTCGTGCATCCGCGCATCTCGCTCTCGGCGATCTCGACGTTCCAATGGAGCCTCGACGACGACCTTGCCTTCTACGAGCGCGCCGGCATCACCGCCATCGGCGCATCGCTCGCGAAGCTGCGAAGCCGCAGGGATCGACGCCGGCGCGCGCCGGCTGCGCGACGCCGGCGTGCAGGTCACGAACCTCATCGGGCTCGGTCCCTTCCACCTCGACGACCCCGACCAGTGGCCGTCCCAGCGCGATCGCGTGCGCGCGGCGCTCGACGCGGCGGAGGCGGTGTCGGCGGAGTGCATGATCCTGACGACCGGGCCGGCCGGCCAGCTCACCTGGGAGGACGCTGCCGACGCGCTCGAGACCGCCCTCGCGCCGGTCATCGAGGATGCCCGGGAACGAGGCCTCCCGTTCGGGCTCGAGCACACGAACTCGCTGCGCGTCGACGTGGGGTTCGTCCACACGCTCCGCGACGTCGTCGACCTGGCCCGACGCCTCGGCATCGGGGTCTGCGTGGAGACCAACGCGTGCTGGGCGGAGCGCGGCCTCGACGACACCATCCGGACCGGCGTCGACACGTTCCGGGTCGTCCAGGTGAGCGACTTCGCGATCGGCACGCTCTCGACACCCAACCGGCTCGTGCCCGGCGACGGCGACATCCCGCTCGAGCGGATCCTCGGGCAGGTGCTCGCCGCCGGGTACGAGGGGTCGTTCGACCTCGAGCTCATCGGCCCGCGGATCGACGACGAAGGCTACGAAGCCGCCTGCACGCGCGCCGTGACCGAGCTCGGCGCGCTGCTCGAGCGCCTCGACGCCTGAGCCCCGCCGCAGGCCGCCGATCGTCAGGCAGGCGGTCCCCACGGGCGACGCGACCCGTCGAGCGACTCGACGGGTCCGCCTTCGACGGTTGCCACCTTCTCCCAGTACCAGTCGGGGAACTCCACGACGCCCGCGTCGCCCACGAGCAGCTGCACGACCCATGCCCGCGCCACCGGCCTCGCCGTCGTGGCCTCCACGAGTCGCTGCTCGATGAGACCGGACTTGCCTCGTCGCGCTGCCCACCGCGTCGCGCCGACGTAGCGCTCGTGCATCCACCCCTCGCTCTGGTACTCGACGTGCAGCTCGCGCACGACGACGGTGGCCCCGACGCGGCGGATGTGGCGGGGCCAGTCGGGAGCGAGGTGCGCAGCCACGTACGCGATCCGCAGCTCGTTGAACATCCGCACCGCGGCGGTGTTGTTGAGGTGGTCCTGGTGCACGTCCTCGTCGGCCGCGATCGGATCGACGTCGAAGACTGCACGGAAGCCCTCGGCGATGAGCACGTCGACGCCCGGCGAGGGTGCGGGATCACCCCGACGCACGCCGACCACCGGCCAGGGGTCCGCCCAGTCGGCGCCGGCGCCCCGGCGCTCGTCGTCGGTCACGACCTCTGATCGCCCTCGCTCAAGACCCCTGCTCGCCCTCGCTCACGACCACAGGAAGGTGCCGCCGTCGACCATGAACGTGTGGCCGGTGACGAAGCGGCACGCGTCGCTGCACAGGAAGTGCGCGATCGGGCCCACGTCGAGCTCGGGGTCACCGTTGCGCCCCATCGGCGACGTGCGCATGAACTCTTCGTAGTGCTCGCTGCCCACGGCGCGGGGCGGCGCCGAGGCCGGCGCGATCGTGTTGACGATGATCCCGTCGGCCGCCCACTCGCGCGCGGCGGTCCGGGTGAGGCCCCGGATGGCCTCCTTCGACGCGTTGTACGCACCGAACCCCGCGCCGCCCACGCGGCCCATCGACGACCCGAAGGTCACGATCCGTCCCCAGCCCACGGCCTTCATGTGCGGGTACACGGCCTGCATCGCCCAGAGCGTGCCGAGCACACCCGAGCGGTAGAACACGTCGACGTCGTCGGCGCTCACCTCGGCGACCGGCGCGTTGGCCCGGAAAGTCTGGGCGTTGTTGATGAGCGCGTCGACCCGACCGAGCTCGCGCACGACCTGCTCGACCATCGCGTCGATCTGCTCGCGCTGGGAGATGTCGACCTCGATGCCGAGGTTCGGGGCACCCAGCGCGGACAGCTCGTCGCAGGTCCGGCGCATCTTCTCGGCGTTCCACTCGGCGACGACGACCGTCGCGCCCGCCTTCGCGAGGTGGTTCGCCATGCCTCGGCCGACGCCCTGACCCGAACCCGTCACGATGATCACCCGGCCCTCGACCGAGTGCATCGCACGCGTGGCATCGGCGTCGATCTCGGGATGCAGCGGACCCGGCACGGCGGCGACCCTACCCCCGCCCCGGCGTAGCCTCGACGGGATGCCGACACTGTTCAGCCGCATCATCGAGGGGGAGATCCCCGGCACGTTCGTGTGGCGCGACCCCGAGTGCGTCGCGTTCCTGTCGATCGAGCCGGTGCAGCCCGGGCACACCCTCGTCGTCCCCCGCGCGGAGGTCGACCACTGGATCGACCTCGACCCGGCGCTCGCGACGCATCTCATGCTCGTCGCGCAGACCGTCGCGAAGGCCCAGCAGCAGGTGTACGACCCGGTGAAGGTCGGGCTGCTCGTCGCCGGACTCGAGGTCCCCCACGTGCACCTGCACGTGATCCCGCTCATGCGCGGCGAAGGCGACCTGCACCTCGACCGCGCGCAGTCGGCGACGCCCGACGCGCTCGCGACCGAAGCCGAGCGGATCCGGACCGAGCTGCGTGCGTCCGGCGCCGATGGCGTCAGCGACTGAGGCGAGGACCGAACCGGAACCCCGAACGGCGGAACTTCGGACCTGCGTCTCGCACCCCGCCATGGGCGGGTGAGAGACGCATCAAGAAGAAGAAGGGGAAGAGGACGGGGGCTGTTTGGCGGCGGCGGTGAGCTGGCGGTCGCGGAGGCGGCCGAAGATCGTTCCGCCGAAGAGCAACACCACGCTCACCAACAGGATCATCGTGGACAGCACCTGGATCTGCGGCGGGATCGCCCGCTGGCGCGCGCCGAAGATGTAGAGCGGGAAGGTGACGTTGTCGCCCGCGTTGAACGTGGTGATGATGAAGTCGTCGATCGACAACGCGAAGCTCAGCAGCGCTGCAGCCATGAGCCCAGGCAGCATCAGCGGCAACGTCACCTTCGTGAAGACCCGCATGGGCCCTGCGCCGAGGTCCATGGCCGCGTCCTCGAGCGTCCAGTCGAAGCCCCGGAGGCGCGCCTTGACCGTCAGCGCCACGAAGCTCACGCAGAACATCGCGTGGGCGATCACCACGGTCCAGAACCCGCGCTGGGCCTCGAGGCCGATGAACAGGGTCGCGAGCGACGCACCGAGCACGATCTCGGGCGTCGTGAGCGGCAGCACGAGCAGCAGGTTCACGGCGCCGCTCCCCCGGAACCGGTACCGGGTGAGTGCGAGCGCGACCAGGCCCCCGAACACGACGGCGGCGGCCGTGGCCAGCGCCGCGACCTTGAGCGAGAGGGTGAACGAGTCGACGAGCTCCGGGATCTTGAACGGGTCGGCCCAGTTGTCGAGGGTGAACTGGTGCCAGACGATGTTGAAGCGACCCTTGGGCTGGTTGAAGCTGAACAGCACGATCACGAAGATCGGGATGAACAGGTAGATGAAGCCGAGGACCGCGTAGACGTTCAGGAGCTGGGAGCCGGCGCGTCGCATCCACGGGGGTGGGAAGCTGCGCTCGACGGAAAGCTCGTCGACGGTCGGCGCCGAGGGATTCGGCGCCGGGGGGGTCGTCACGGTCGCGCTCATCCGGTCAGGTCCTCGGTGCCGAGGATGCGCGCATAGAGCAGCACCGCGACGGTGATGATCACCATGAGGATGAACCCGAGGGCCGCCGCGGTCGGGTAGTCGAGCTGGACCAGGAACTGGTTCTGGACGACGTTGCCGATCATCGTCGTGCGCGGGCTCCCGAGGAACACCGAGTTCACGAAGTCGCCACAGGCCGGGATGAACGTGAGCAGGCTCCCCGCGATCACGCCGGGCAACGCGAGCGGGAACACCACCTTGCGGAACGCTCGCCCCGGGCTCGAGTAGAGGTCCTTCGCTGCGGCCACGAGGTCTGGATCGATCTTCTCGAGGCTCACGTAGATCGGCAGGATCATGAACGGCAGGAAGTTGTAGGTGAGGCCGCCGATCACGCCGGCCGGTGTCGCGAGCAGCCGCCCGTTGTCACCGAGGATGCCGATCGTCTGGAGCACGTCGACGACGATCCCGGTGTCGGCGAGGATCGTCTTCCATGCGATGGTACGGATCAGGAACGTGGTGAAGAACGGCACCACGACGAGACCGAGGAGCAGGTTCTTGTACTTCCCGCCGCGGAACGCGATCACGTACGCGAGCGGGAAGCCGATCGCGATCGCCAGGACCGTGGTGAGGCCGGCGTACACGAACGACCGCTGGAACTGCTCGCCGAACTGCGACAGGGCGTCGGAGTAGTTGCTCCACTGCCAGGCGAAGTCGAGGTCGTTCGGGACGAACCGGTTCGGCCTCGTCGACAGGGATGCCTGGAACAGGAACCCGAGCGGGACGAGGAAGAACAGGATCAGCCAGATGACACCGGGGCTGAGGAGCCCATAGGGCGCGAAGCGTCTCCGCCGCTCGCCCTGCTGGGCCGTCCCCGCCACCCCGGTGCCCCCTGCTGCCCGCGGTGACTAGGCGCCCGCGATCTCCGCGAAGCGAGCGTCGAACTTCTCTTCGTCCTTCGCGCTCAGCGCGCCGAACGCATGGAGTCGCTCCTGCACGTCGACGGGAGGGAACAGCAAGGGATTGTCGACCGCCGTCGCGTCGAGCTTCGCGATCTCCGCCTCGATGCCCGCGACCGGCGAGATGTACCCGATGTCGTTGGCCAACCGAGCCGCGTTCACGACGTCGTAGAAGTAGTTCATCCACGCTGCGACCTGCGGTCCCTTGTCGGAGGGCGTGACCCACAGCATGGTGTCGGCCCACTTCATCCCACCTTCGTCGGGGATCACGAAACGTAGGTCGTCGTTCTCGACGGTGAGCTGCGCGACGTCGCCCGACCAGCTCACGCAGGCGGCGAAGTTTCCGGCGACGAGGTCGTCCTGGTAGTCGTTGCCGGTGAAGCGCCGGATCTGACCGCTCGTCGCAGCCTTCTCGAGCTTCTTGAACGACGACTTCGCCTGCGCGAAGTCGATCGTCGATGGATCGACTCCCTCCGACAGCGCGAGGAGACCCATGGTGTCGCGCATCTCCGAGAGCACGCCGATCTTGCCCTTGAACTTCTTGTCGAACAGGTCGTCGATGCTGGTGAACTCGCGCCCCGTCTCCTTGATGTTGTACGCGATCCCGGTGATGCCGGTCTGCCACGGGAGCGAGTACTCGCCGGTGGGGTCCCACGCCGGGTTCTGGAACGCCGGCGCGAGGTTGGCCGCGTTCGGGATGTCGCCCAACGGGAGCTTCTGCACGTATCCGAGATCGATGAGGCGAGCGGCCATCCAGCTCGTCGGCATCACGATGTCGAAGCCGATGCCCTTCTCCTGGGAGAGCTCCTCCTGATACTTGGCGAAGAACTCGTTGTTGTCGTTGATGCCCTCGTTGTACTTCAGCGCGACACCCGTGGCCTTCGTGAAGTCCTTCTTGGACTTCTTATCGATGTACAGCGGCCAGTTGAGGACGTTGACCTTCCCGCCCGGCCCGCCAGTCTGGGCGGCGGTCTGGGCGGCGGCAGTCGCGAACGCGCTTCCCGACGACAGCAGGGCGGGGGCGAGCGCCAGCCCGCCCAGGGTCGCGCCGCCGCGGGTGAGCAACTCCCGTCGCGAGACCCCCGACGGCGTCGATCCCGTCGTCCGGTTCCTTCTCCGTGCACTCATCTCGTTGCTCCCAACGTTGCTAGCTCGTCGATCTCGGATCGCTCGGTGAACTTCTTGTCGTACGCGGGCAGGAGGCGCGCGGCGTCGGCGTCCCACGTGGCCCACACCTCGGCGCCGGGTCGCAGCATGGGAAGGTCGTCTTCGGGGCCGATCTGGCCGATGATCTCGGTCCCGTCGGCGGTCCGGAGCGCGGCCCGCACGATCGGACCCTGGAAGACGAGGTTCGCGACCGCGAGCTTGATCTTCGGCATCTCGCCTGCCGGCTCGTCCATGACGACCTGCATCCGCTCCGGGCGCACCATCACGGTGCCCGCACTGCCCGCCCGGGTCTCCGTGTGGGTGACCGGAACGGTTGCCCGTGTCCCGCCCGGCAGCGTCACCGTGGCTTCGGCGCCCTGCACGGTGTCGACGGTCGCAGGGATGAGGTTCGCCACACCGATGAAGCCGGCGACGAACACCGAGGCCGGTGAGTGGTAGATCTCCTCGGGCGTCCCGATCTGCTCGACGTTCCCCTCGCTCATGACCGCGATCCGGTCCGACATCGTGAGGGCCTCTTCCTGGTCGTGGGTCACGTAGACGAACGTGATGCCCACCTCGCGCTGGATGCGCTTCAGCTCGAGCTGCATCGCCTGGCGCAGCTTCAGGTCGAGCGCCCCGAGCGGCTCGTCGAGGAGCAGTGCACTCGGGTAGTTCACGAGGGCGCGTGCGAGCGCCACGCGCTGCTGCTGCCCTCCGGAGAGCTGGCCGGGCTTGCGGTCGGCGAAGTCGCCGAGGCGCACGACGTCGAGCATCTCCCGGGAGCGCCGCTCGATCTCGCCCTTGGCGACCTTCTTGCTCC
>JBKJJI010000168.1:0-2516 GCA_046598115.1 Acidimicrobiia bacterium
TCGTGAGCCACGTGGTCGCGCACGACGACCTGCTCACCACCGCCCGGCGGCTCGGGCGCGACGTAGCCGGCAACGACGGACCCACCGTCCGCCACCTCAAGAACCTCTACGACGAGAACGCCCGGCTCACCGTGGGTGATGCGCTCGCGAACGAGCAATCGGTGTTCCGTGCGTACCACGTCGACTTCGACGAGATCGAGCGTCGTCGGGGTGGCGTCATGGACCGAGGACGTTCCCAGCACTAGCCCGGGGCTAGCTGCGTCGTCCCACCGCGGTCGGTTTCCCGACGTTTGCTAGGGTCCTGGGGTCCCCGGGGGCGGAGCCCGGGGCATCGCGAGGAGTGGCGCACGATGCCGATCACGACTTGGGCTGCCGACGGTAAGCCAACCAACCGGGCGGCCCGGAGAGCCTTGGCCCGCCGTCGTGGGGGCGCGGTGCTCGCCGCGGGCGCGGCAGCGTTCGGCACGGGAGCCGCCGTGCTCGCCGTGACCGCGACGCCCGCGGGCGCCATCACGATCCCGGTCACCAACACGAACGACGCGGGTGCCGGCAGCCTCCGCGACGCTCTCGCGGCTGCGGGCGACGGCGACGTGATCGACGCGACCGGCATCTCCGGCACGATCACCCTCGCCACCGGGGAGCTGGTGATCGCGGACGAGGTGACGATCAGCGGCCCAGGCTCGGGTGCGCTCACCATCGACGCGGGCAACACGAGCCGGATCTTCTCGTCCAACAATGTGCTCGGCGCCGGCGAGACGCTGACGATCAGCGGGTTCACCCTCACCCAAGGGAACGGTGTGGGCGCGGCCGCGTCGGGCGCGGGTGGCGCGGTGTTCGTGAGCGGCCCGAACGCCGTGGCCTGCAACCTGGTCGTCGACGACGTGGCGTTCCTGGCGAACTCGTCCACCAACCTCGGCGGTGGGCTCTACTTCGACCAGTGCGACGGCGGCTCGGTCACGATCTCCGACTCGGCGTTCACGCAGAACACCGGGCCCAGCGCCGCGATGTGGGTCGAGGAGATGGCGACGACGACGATCACCGCCACGACGGTCACGGGGAACACCGCCGCCGCCGGCGACTGCTGCGCGATCCTCTACCTCGGCAGTACCGACGCCACGACCATCACCGACTCCAACATCTCCGACAACGACAACCTCTATACCGGCGGCAACGGTGTCATCCGGGCCTTCTACCCCGACTCGTCGCTGACCATCGCCAACTCCACCCTGAGCGGCAACCTCACCTCGGACAACGGTGGTGGAGGTCTGCTCTACGGCGAGTGGAGCGACGTCGATCTGCTCCAGTCGACGATCGTCGACAACGTCACACCAGGTTCCGGCGCGGTCATGTACCTCTTCGACGACGCGGAGATCTCGGTGGTGGGCACGATCATCGCCAACAACACCGATGCCTCGGGGAGCGGTGCCGCAGCAGTCGAGTTCGCGACCGGCGGGCTGCTGACAGACCTGGAGCGGCGCTCGAGCACCAACGCGCAGGGCGAGCCCCGTGCCGTACCCGACGTCGGAGCCCAGGCCACGGTCGGCCTCACGCTCGACAGCAGCCTCGTGGAGGGCCTGATCGACCCCGACATCACGGTCACGGAGGCGGGCACCAACATCCGTGGCGTCGCCCCGGTCATCGGTGCGCTCGCCTCGAACGGTGGTCCGACCCAGACCCGGGCGCTGCTCCCCGGGTCGCCGGCCATCGATGCGGGCCCTGAGACCGTCCCGTCGTTCCCGAGCAACGCGTTCGACCAGCGCGGCCCGGGCTACGCCCGAGTGGTCGACGGCCGCGTCGACATCGGCGCGTTCGAGGTCCAGGCGCTCGTGATCGTCCCTCGCTTCACCGGCTGATCGATCCCACCTCGAGCTCGGCCTCCGGGTTGACTCACCCCGATCGTTCACGGGTCTGGTGAGGTTTCTGGTCGTCCAGCGCGACAGGAGGCGATCGCGAACCTCGGGGTCGACGACGACCGGTGGCAACCCGCCGTGCGCGCCGACGGTGACGAACGGGCCGACGCGTTCGTGTGTGAGATCACCGACCTGATCGACCTCGGCGGATGGCCCGAAGACTCGGGCCTGTGTCGGTTCCTGTTCAGTGACCTCGACGCGAACTGGGCGAGGCTCGGCCTCGTGTGCATGGCCGCCGACCTCGTCTGCTGGTTCCAGCTCCTCTGCTGTGACGGCGAACTCGCCGCCGCGGAACCCAAACGCCTGCGTTGGACGCTCTGGCACACCCCCGCCCGCGTCGTCCGCAAAGCCGGCCGCGACATCGTGCGCATCCTCGACGGATGGCCCACCACCCGCGACCTCACCGACGCGTATCAACACATCGCCGCGCGCACCTGACCCGCGCGCCCGAACGGCGACACCACGACCGACGCCAACCCGGTGAACGCGCACGCCCCGACACGACCCGTGGCGCCGTCCCCGACCCCAACCCGGTCCGGAACCGAGACCCACACGCCACCGTCACCGAAACCACCAGGCGCCACGAACCAGAATCACCAGACCCCC
>JBKJJI010000416.1:0-4457 GCA_046598115.1 Acidimicrobiia bacterium
CGGGCGGCCGTTGCCGGTGTAGGACGGCTACGACCCAACCATCGCGTTCAGCGGGACACTGGACCTGCTGGAAGTGTCAGCCGACGGCGGAGCGACGTTCGCCGACCTGGCCCACCAGGTCGAGACCGCGTTCCGGAACCAATGACCGCCCGACCGCGAACATCCGGTGCCCCCGGCACGCACGAACCGGATCGGTCACCTCGACGCCGGCGGGGCCGACCCTCCAACGCGTCGACTGACGACACGATCGCGGCGGTGTTGGTCGCGGCACGACGGCAGTTCGCCGCCCGCGGGTACGCCGCAACGACCAACTGCACGGTCGCCGCCGACGCCGGCCTCGCCCACACCGCGATCTACAACCACTTCGGATCGAAGGCCCGCCTCTTCCTCGCCGTGTTCGTGGACGTGCAGAACCTGCTCATCGAGGAGCTGGAACGATCCGTCCGAGTCGCGCCGACCGAGCCGGCGATCCCACGAGCGCTGCTCGATGCCGTCGAGACGCTGCGCGCCGCGGATCCCAGCTACGTCGAGTTTCTCGCCTCGATGTACGTCGAGGTGCGCAGACATGCTGAGCTCCGCGAGCTGTTCCAGGGCGGGGAGCCGTTCCCGATCGTCGACCTGCTCCGCCGGTTCACGCAGTCCGTGCCGGGCACCTCGACCGATGACGCCGAGGACTCGATGTGGTTGTGGATCGCCTTCGCCCTCGGACTCGCCCAGCTCAGCGCCCTGGCCGACCCGACGACCTTCGCCGGCACCGTCGAAGCGCTCCGACGGCAGCTCGCATCGACGACCGTCACCGGCCCCGGCCCCGGCGCGCCGCATCCAAGTGGAGGTACCAGGTCATGACCACGCCCGCCCCAGTCACCGTCTTCCCCTCGGACCTCGAGGATCTGACCCCGGCGATCCTCAGTGCGGCGCTGTCCGAGTGGCGACCGGGCGTCGCAGTCGATCGCGTCGACATCGTCGCCGCGAAACGCTGCGGCGATGGCATTGCCTCCACCGCCGATCGGGTGGTGCTCGATCTGTCCTACGCCCCTGGGACCGGTGCAGGCCTGCCCCGACGGTTGATCCTCAAGACCATGCTCGCCTCACCCCACGCGCCCGAGGCGATGTACGAGAACGAGGTGCGCTTCTACCGCGAGCTCCGCGGCGACCTCGACATCGAGACCCCGACGGCCTTCGCCAGCAGCTTCGACCCGGCTACGGGCCGGTTCGGGCTCCTACTCGAGGACCTCGAAGCGCGCGAGGCCCGGTTCCCCTCAGCGCTCGATCCGGTCAGCGTCGACGAGGTGCGATCGATTCTCGGCCACCTCGCCACCCTGCACGCCGGGTTCTGGGACAGCCCCCGCTTCGGCGGCGACCTCGCCTGGGTGGCCACACCGACCAGCGGCGGCATGTTCGAGGTGTTCGACCAGATCGGGCTCGAACTGATCGAGGACCAGGTCGCCCGAAACCCGTTCAAACAGGAGCTCATCGCGCCGCTCGGTCGAAGCGTGGCGGACATGTGGGACCTGCTGTGGAAGGTGCAAGCGCGGCACACCGAGGCGCCCGCCACGCTGCTGCACGGTGATCCGCACATCGGCAACACCTACTTGCTCCCCGACGCACGCGGCGGCCTGCTGGACTGGCAGCTGATGATGCGCGGAAGCTGGGCCCATGACGTGACCTATCTGCTCGTCACGTCGCTCGACGCCGAGATCCGCCGGTCCCGCCAGCGCGACCTCCTGGGTGAGTACCTCGACCGGCTGGCCGAAGCCGGGGTCACCGGTGTCCCCGTGGCGGCCGACGCGTTCGAGCAGTACCGAGCGGCGGCCCTGTGGGGTCTGGTCATCGGGTGGCTGATCTGCCCGCCGGAGAACTACGGCCCGGAGATCACCGCCGCCAACATCTCACGAACGGTCGCCGCGGTCGACGACCTCGAATCGTTCGCCGCCATCGAGGAGCTCGGCGCCCGTGGCTGATCAAGACGGCACTGTTCACCACGCCGACCGCGTGGCCGATGTCCTGGCGATCCAGGACCTCGTCACCTCGTATGCCTACGCCGTCGACGACCGAGACTGGCGGCGATGGCAGGCGCTGTTCCTCCCCGATGCCCACATCGACTACACGTCAGCGGGGGGCATCGCCGGCAGTCCCGCCGAGCTCGCCGCCTGGATGCCCGACGCGCTGTCCATATTCGAGTTCTGCCTGCACTCGACCTCGACCCACCAGATCAGGTTCACGGGCCCGGACACGGCGAATGGACGCGTCCACGTGTTCAACCGCAACGGTGTGCACTGGGAGGGAGCGAGCGAGATCGTCGATGTTGGCGCGGTGTACGAGGACACCTATGCGCGAGACAGCGACCGCTGGAGGTTCGCAAGCCGCGTCGAGCACACCACGTACATGACGGGAGGCCGCTTCGCCGCCGTGATCCGCGAGGCCGCCTCGACCGCGCCGTCCAAGCGCACGCCGCCCTTCGGCTGATCGGCCCTGCGGCAACCCCTCACGCCCCGGACCGTGCTGGCCTGGCGGTGGAGTACCCGCAGGTGCGACTCGCGTAGTCTTCGGGTCCCATTGCTTGTCCCTCCGAGGAGTCGAGATGACGGACGCCCGCCGGTTCACCAACAAGGTCGCGATCGTCACCGGCGCGGCCTCCGGCATCGGCCGGGCCGTGGCGCGTCGCCTCGCAGAGGAGGGTGCCACGGTCGCGTGTGTCGATCTGGCCGAGGACGGGGCGCGGGAGACGGCCGCCGCAATCGTGGAGGCGGGTGGCCGCGCGTCCGGCTACGGCTGTGACGTCGCCAACCCGGATCGGGTGGAAGCCGCGGTGAAGGCCGCCAGCGCAGACCACGGCCCGGCCAACGTCCTGTGCAACGTCGCTGGCATCGGGACATTCGCCCATACCCATGAGCTCGATCTGGACGAGTGGAACCGGATCATCGGTGTCAACCTCACCGGAACGTTCCTCATGTGCCGGTCGGTGCTGCCTGCGATGCTCGAGCACGGTGGCGCGATCGTGAACACGTCGTCGACGGCGGGACTCTTCGCCCAGCCGTACTGCGCGGCCTATTGCGCGTCGAAGGGCGGGGTCAGCCTGCTCACGAAGGCGCTGGCGTGGGAGTACCTCAAGCGCGGAGTGCGCGTGAATGCGGTGGCGCCGGGTGGGATCGAGACGCCGCTCTACTACAGTTTCACGCTGCCCGACCCCGTCGACCTCGAGCTCATGGGCAAGATCACCTCGCTCACGGGGTTCGGGCAGCCCGAGGATGTCGCGGGGCTCATTGCCTACCTCGCGAGCGACGAAGCCAAGTACGTGAACGGCACAATCATGACTGTCGACGGCGGCATGACCTGCTGATCGCCACTCGAGATCGAACTCGAACCGAGGAGGAGTTGTGACCGACGCCACGAGCACCCGCACCGGCAACTGGGGTCGCTGGGGCGACGACGATGAGCGGGGTGCACTGAACTTGCTCACGCCCGAGGTCGTGCTCGCCTCCACGGGAGCGGTGACGACCGGCACGGTGTACAGCCTGTCGCTGCCGATCCAGCAACAGGGCGTGCCGATCGTCGACTACCGCAACCCGCCGATGCGACTGACGCTCACCAACGCGTCCGACCTGGGGATGTTCGCGGAGTACGGCGCGCCCGACACCGGCGCCAACGAAGACTTCCTGGTGCTCGCGTCGCACAACGAGACGCACATGGACGCGCTGTGCCATGTGTTCCACGAAGGCCAGATGTACAACGGGTACCCCGCCGACTCCGCCAAGACGCGAGCCGGGGCGACGAAGTGCGGGATCGACAAGACGCCTTCCATCGTGGGCCGCGGTGTGCTCCTCGACCTGCCGGGGCACCAAGGCGTCGAGCACCTCGATGGCGGGCACGTGATCACCCGCGCCGAGCTCGAGGCGTGCGCCGACGCCCACGGAGTACAGCCGCGCGCCGGCGACATCCTTCTCGTGCGCACCGGCTGGATCGACCAGTTCCTCGCAGATCCCGACATGGACTTGCCGGTGCAGCCCGGGTTGGGATTCGACGCCTGCGACTACGTGCGCGAGCTCGACATCGCGGCCGTCGGCGCCGACAACAGCGCGGTCGAGGCCATCCCGTTCGATCGCGATGTCTTCCTCGGCGTCCACATCGAGCTGTTGGTGAAGCTGGGCGTCCCGCTCATCGAGCACCTCGTCCTCACCCAGATGGCACGCGATGAAGTTCGCGAGTGCCTCTTCATCGCGGCACCGCTCGTGGTGACGGGCGGCATGGGCAGTCCCGTGAACCCGATCGCCATCGCCTAGCGGCGAACGCAATCAGGCGCTGCTCACGCGGCGGCGTCGCGCATGCGGCTCGTACGGTGCACCGGGTCAGTGTCGATCTTCGGGATCACGTGCTTCCCCATGAGATCGATCATCTCGAGGGTGTCCTCGACCGACGCCGGACCGGTTCCGAACACGAGCTGGTCGGTTCCGGCCGAC
>JBKJJI010000015.1:0-3277 GCA_046598115.1 Acidimicrobiia bacterium
GGTCGCCTCGCCGGCAAAGAAGACGCGGTCGACCCGGGCGTCGCCAAGTGGCTCGGCGAGCGCGCGGCGGCTGTCGTTGTTCGCTCCCACGCCGATGTACGAGTACGACCCGAGGGAATAGGGGTCGGAGGCCCAACGAGTGAAGAGGAAGCCCTCGGGGTCGGGAACGCCGCGCCGGCCGCGCCGGGGGACCGGGGTGCCGCGTGCCGTGGGGGCTCGCATCGAGGTCCAGGCTGCTGCACCGGCCGCGAGTGAGCCCCCGAGGAACGCCCTGCGGCTCAGGTCGGCTGCGGGAGCCAGGTCGTCTGCGGAATCCAGGTCGTCCGTGGGACGAAGCGAACCGGTCACGACGCGGCGCGCGCGATCTCGATCGCGCGCTCCCGGAGCGCAGCCTGCGGGACGACCTCGTCGACGAGGCCGAGCCCCCGAGCCGACTCGGCGTCGATCGTGCCGTGCCTCAACAGGAGTGCGAGCACCGTTTCCGAACCCGACCTGCGGGCGATCGACACGGTCCCGCCCGCCCCGGGGACGAGACCGAGCGCCTGCTCGGGCAGCCCGAAGCGGGTGTCGTCGGCGGCGACCACTCGGTGTGCGAACGCGGGCAGCTCGATGCCGGCCCCAAGACAGTCGCCGTGGATGGCGACGACCAGGCGCTCGGCGATCGCGGCCACGGCGAGCGCCAGCGATCGGTCGAGGCGGATGAGGTGCGCGAGTGCAGGATCGGGGAACGTCCCGAACTCGTCGAGGTCGCCACCCGAGCAGAACGACGGGCCGTCGCCTCGCAGCAGGACCGGGTCGTCACCGGCGGCGGCGTCGACGAGCGCCCCATGGAGCGCGTCGCGCATCCGCACGTCGAGGGCGTTGTGGCGCCCGGGGCGCACGAGCACGATCTCGCGGAGGCCGTCGTGGTGCACGACGTGCACGCGGGGTGCATCGAGGTCGGGGACCGCGCGCGGAGGACGGGCGTCGCGCCAGGCGCGAAACTCAGCCCCGGCCTGGAGCGTCGAGTAGGTGGCCGACTCGGCGACGAGGCCGTCGAGGAGCGGACGCGGCGCACCACGGAGGAGCACTGCGCCGGCGACGGCCGCGATCGGCGCTCGCGCGAACGCAGCTGCGATCGTGGCGGTCGAAGCCTCGGTGGCGACCAGGTCGAACGCGTCGAGCGCGACTGTCGGGGGCGGATCGACCGCGACCGTGGTGGCAGCGACCTGGGTCAGTGCTGCGCGAGCGTCGTCGCCGAGCGCGGGGGGCCAGGTGCCGCGGACCTCGAGGAGCGTCGGCCCGTCGACGAGGCCGCGCAGGTACTCGCGCAGGACCGGGGGTTCGGCTCCGAGGAGCGCGGCGTCGAGCGTCGCGACGCCCAACGGCCGGTCAGTCCGACGAGGGCAGCGGCTTGGCCTGCGCGATCTCCATCGGCTGGCCGTGGCACTCGAGCGCACCGTCGCCGGTCTTGGTCACGAGGACGGTGGCCTCGCACTCGGCGCACTGGTACCGCTTGCCCAGGAGGTTCGCCATGTCAGGCGCCTTCCCGCGGCGCCATGACCTTGCCGCAGCAGGACACATCGCCGTCGGTGCCCTTGACCACGATGATCTCGGTCGCGCACTCGGCGCACTGGAGACGGGAGCCCACGGCGAGCGGCGACATGCGGGCAGACTAGCGAAATGGCCACCTCCCAGGACCACCCGGTCGAGGACCGTCCGGTCGACGAGTACCGCGACCTGCGCGTGGCGGTGCAGGACCGGGTCGCGGTTGTCACCCTCGACCGACCGGAGCAGCGCAACGCCTTCACCGGCGCGATGGGCGACTCGCTCGGTCGGGTCTACGAGCGTTGCGACCTCGACGACGAGATCCGCGTCGTCGTCGTCACCGGGGCCGGGACGGCGTTCTGCGCCGGTGCCGACATGGGCGCCGGTGGGGAGACCTTCGCGGCCCCGAGCGAGACCGGCCGGGAGTTCAGCGCATCGCCGGTGCAGCCCACGGCGTGGCAGGTCCGCAAGCCGGTCATCGCCGCGATGAACGGCCATGCGATCGGGATCGGGATGACGCTGGCGCTCCACTGCGACCTGCGGATCATGGCGACGGGGGCGAAGTACGGCATCGTGCAGGTACGGCGCGGGGTCTTGCCCGACGCCCAGTCGCACTGGACCCTGCCCCGCATCGCCGGGTTCGCGCACGCGGCCGAAATCTTGCTGACCGGTCGGCACTTCAGCGCCGAGGAGGCGGTGGCCATGGGGATCGCGAACCGGGCGCTGCCGGCCGACGAGGTGCTCCCCGCGGCGCTCGAGATCGCGCGCGACATCGTCGAGAGCACCGCGCCGCTCTCGGTCGCGTTGTCGAAGCGCCTCCTCTGGAATGACCCACCGCTCACGGCCGACGAGGCCGAGCGGCTCGAGACCGAGTACCACCGGGTGCTCATGGGTCGGGCCGACGCCACCGAGGGGGTGGTCGCCTACCTCGAGCGCCGGCCGCCGGTGTGGACGCTCAGCCCCACCCACGACTGGCCTGGCGACGACTGACCGGCCGACGACTGGCCGCGCTGACCGCCGTCACGCGTCGAGGCGGAGGATGCGGCGGGCGTTGCCGTGGAGGAAGGCGTCCCACACGTGCTCACGCAGCGGGACGCGCGCGAGCTGGTCGAAGGTCGTCTCGTACGAGAGTCCCATCGGGAAGTAGCCGGCGAAGAGCACCTTCTCGGTGCCGCGCGTGTTCGCGTACTCGATGATCTCGGAGGGGTAGTACTTCGGGGCGAACGCGCTCGTGGAGTAGTGCAGCCCGGGCCACTTGAGCATGAGCTTGACCGCGAGGTCGGCCCACGGTTCGGCCCCGTGGCGCATCACGACGACGAGGTCGGGGAACTCGTAGCAGACGACGTCGAGGGTCTCGACCCGCTGCGGGCCGAACGGCACACGCGGGCCGGGGACGCCGACCGTGGCGAAGATCGGGATCCCCAGCTCGACGCATGTCGCGTACACGGGGAACCAGGCGGCGTCGTCGTACGCCCGCTGGGGGAAGGTGCCGGCAGCGAAGGCCGTTGCCGCGACGACGCCCCACTCCTCGACGGCACGACGCAGTGCCGTCAGGGTGGCGACCCCGCCGCCCGGGTCGACGTCGAACGATCCCAGGATGCGGTCGGGATGCGCGCGCAGCGCGGCGATCGCAGGCTCGTTCCCCGCCGAGATCGGGACCAGTGCCCGCTCGACGCCGTAGGTGTCCATCTCGGCCAGCACGGCACCGATCGGGTCCTCGGCGAACCGGGCGTCGGGGAGGTTCTTGAAC
>JBKJJI010000266.1:0-14323 GCA_046598115.1 Acidimicrobiia bacterium
CGAGCCGGTCGATCGTCGCGATCGCCGACGCGGTCGTCATCACGTGACGGAGGTTCGGCACCAGCACCGCGGTGCCGATGTCGACCGAGGTGCGCTCGGCGATCAGGGCGAGGTGGATCCAGACGTCCTCGTAGAGCGCCGCCGAGTCGAACAGCCAGACGCGTGAGTAGCCGAGCTCCTCGGCGAGCCGGGCGAGCTCGACCGAGTCGGGGGTCGGGGGCAGCCCGACGGACAGCTTCGTGTCAGCCATACCGGTGAACCTATCCACCGAGGAAGCGCAACGCGTCGTTCCTTACGACCAGTCGAGGCCCAGTACCGCGACCTCGGTCTCGATCGCCGCCGCGAGCGCCTCGGGTTCCCCGTCGCACGCCTCGAGTGCCCCTGCCTCGAGCAGCACGACCAACCGCCGGTCGGTCTCGACGACGACGCACGGCACCCGACCGCCAGTCACCGCTTCGAGCGCGGCGGACTGCTCGTCGCGGTGCACGGTCTCGAACGGGACCGGCATCCCCCCCGCACACTCATTCCAGCGCGTCTTCTCGCGGAACGGTGAGTGGGTGATCTCGCAGAGCGCGCAGTGCGCGCGCCCGAGGCGTGCCCCGATCCAGTACGCCACCTCCCCGCGCCACGTGCCGTCGGCGTCGTACACCCCGACGATTCGGCCGACCGTCTCCCGCGCAGACTCGGGCTCCGGATAGGTCACTGCTCAGGACGCGGCGTCGCGCGCTGCCTGCACGCGGGCCGCGGCTTCGCGTTGGAACTCGGAGATGCCGCCGGGGTCGAACGGTCCCACGGAACCGGCGGCGACCGCGTCGGGCGACTTCGGCGGGATGTGGAGGCGCTCGCGCACGTCCTCGATCGGAAGCGGCGCGAGCTCGTGGTAGTCGACGGTCAGCAGGTCGCGATCGAGCGCCTCACAGACGCGCTTCCCGCGCCAGATCGCGTCCGCGAGGCGCACCTCGTTCCCGGGCGCGCTGAGGTGACGCTCGCGCACGTTCACCTCGAAGAACCCCTGCTGGTGAACGTGCCCGGTCTCGAACAGTCCGACGACGGTGGCGAGCCACGCGAACCCCTTGGGGTCAGGGTCGGCCCGACCGATCAGACCGAAGACCTCGAGCTCGCCTTCGATCGTCGTCCCGTAGTCGGCGAGGACGTGTACGAAGTCATGCTGCGCGAGCTGGGGTGACGCCGCGTGCCGCGTGCCCGGCCAGAAGAAGTCGCGCGCCTGGTACATGTCGAACACGGATCGTCCGAGCGTGCCCTCGGGCAGCGCACCGAAGGCCTGCCACCGGGCGGCGAGCTCGGGATCGAGCGGGGTCTCCTCGAAGGGGTCCTCCGCGGCGGCGGCCGCGTGCAACGGCTCCAGCTTCGTCTCGTCGTCCCACCGGTCGGCGAACCCGCTGCGTCGCAGGTCGCACCAGGCGAGCCCGAGCGTACCTCGCGCATAGCGCCGAGCGATCCGCACGAAGTCGTCGTCGATGCCCAGCGCCGCGGCATACTCCGTCACCCGATCGGCGACCACGTCGGGGAGCGGCGCGAGCACCAGCTCCGCGAGCACCATGTGGTGCACGATCCTGCGCCGGTACTCGGCACCCCGCCCGGCAAGCGCGTCGGCAAAGTCGTCGCAGCCGAGCGGCTCGAGCATCGAGTAGTCGATGTCGACATCGGTGACCGCGCGGGTGATGGCGCGCAGCAGCGACGCCTGGACCGGCGTCAACCCCTCCACAGGCGCAACGGCCGTCGCCATCCCGCGCGCGACGAGCTCGACCTCGATGTCGTCGCGGTGCCGCTCCATCGTGACGATTGTTGCGCGGCGCGTCCGTGCACGCACGTCCGAGGACAGGTCATGATGCCCGGGTGGCAGACGAGACCACCCCGACCGAACGCATCTTCAACCTCGCGGCCTACCTGAAGCGCTGCGGCCCTGAGGGGTCCACGCTCGACGACCTCACCCTGCACGTCGCCGGGTACGCGCACGACGTCGGCCGCGACGAGACCGGGCGCCTCACTGCGGGAACGCCGGAATGGGAGGCGTTGCGCAAGCTGCTCCAGCGCGACCTCAAGGATCTCCGCAACGTGTGGGGCGTCGACGCCGAGTACGACGAGACCGACCACATCTACCGATTGCGACCGCCGTTCTTCACCCCCAAGGAACGGGCGGCGCTCATCGCCGCGGCGGCGACCGTCGACGTCGAGGGCATCGACGGCCGGCCCGGCCAGATCGGGAGTGGCGTGTCGGACGCGATGGCCGACGTCGTGATCAGGGTCCACTCGCTCGTCGCCGACCTCCGCAACGCGATCGGGTCCCGGATGCCCGTCGTCTTCGACCACCAGGGGCGCCGCCGGACACTCCACCCCTATGCGCTGGGGTCGTGGCGCGGACGGTGGTACCTGGCCGGCTGGGACCCCGAGCTCGAGACCATGCGCCGCTATCGCCTCGACCGGATCGAGTCCGACGATGCGCTCGAGCGGATGGAGGGCGCGACGTTCGACGTTCCCGAGTGGTTCGACCCCGACCTGGCGTTCGAGCTGGACCCGAACTCGTGGGGGCGCGACCAGCTCGTCCGAGCGCAGGTCGCGGTGGACCACGACTTCCTCTCCTCCGTCGTCGAGGAGTTCGGTGCGACCGTCGTAGATCGGGTCGATGACCGCGAGATCGTCGCGTTCGACGTGCGTCACCACGAATCGACCCGGAACCGACTGTTCGCGTTCCGGGACCATGTGCGCGTCCTCGGACCGCCGGTCCTCGTGACGATGATGCGCGACCATCTCAGCGCGCTGGCCGGGCCCGACCCCTCCGAGAAGAGCGGTGCCTGACGTGGTGTTGAGCAAACAGCGTCAGTTCGAGGCGCTCCGCACCGTGCTCGGGATGGTCGAGGAGCAGCAGGCGCTCCCGCTCGCCGACTGCGCCGCCGCCGTCGGGATGACTGCACAGGACCTCCACGACGCCCTGCGCGCGGTGCTGCTGGTCGACTTCTACGACGCGGACGGCAGGCTCATCACCGAGTCGGGGGCGTTCCTGCTCTCCGACGACGGCGTGCTCTCGATGACGACCAGCCACTGGCTGCGCGACGTCGCGGCGACACCGCCGACCCCCGAGTCTGCGCTGCGACTCCTCATCTCGGGCCTGACCATGCAGGCGATCACGACCGCGGCGACGCCCGACCTCGACAACGCGGTGCGCAAGCTCCGCGGCATCGTCGCAGCCGAGCTGCACTTCGAGATCGTCGTGCCACCGTCGCTCCCGACAGTGCGCGACGCGATCCGCCAGGGTCGCGCGCTCCGGGTGCGATACCTCAGCACCGGCGACGACGAGCCGACCAATCGGACCCTGCTCCCCTACCGCGCGTGGTCGAAATGGGGGCACTGGTACCTCACGGCACGCGACGCGCGCGAGTCGACGCCCAAGCACTTCCGTGTCGATCGCATGCTCGAAGCCCGCGTCGGCACCGACGCGTTCGACCCACCCGACGACGTGGCCGTCCCGGAGTGGTTCGACCTCTCCGAGCACGACCGGACCGTGCGCGTCCGGATGCGCGCCGATGCGCTCGAGACCCTCCCCGCACCCCACCAGCTCGGGCCGACGACCGACCTCGGCGACGGACGCGTCGAGCTCGACGTCACGGTGCTCGGTGATCGCCGCATCGAGCAGGTGCTCCTCTGCCTCGAGCCCCACGACGAGGTCGTGGCACCAGCGGAGTACGCCGAGCTCCGGCGGACGCACGCCGCCCGCCTGCTCGCGATGTACGACGAGCCGGGAGCGCGCTGACCCGAGGCCGTTGCGCTCAGCGCTGGACCTGCACCTTCACGATCTTGGGCTGGGTGGGCTTCAGCAGCTTCGCGGCGGCCTTCTCGCCGGCGACGTAGCGCTCGAGGAAGCCGATCGCGTACCGGTCGATGAGGCGGTGGGCGGCTTCGACGTCGAGGTGCTTCGGCGTGCACGCCTCCTCGGCAAAGCCGTCGACGTAGTCGACGATCAGGTCCGGGAGGTCGGGGAACGACGGGAGCAGATCCTGGTAGAAGCAGACGTCGTCGAAGGAGTGGTGCCCCGCGCCCTTCAGGTCGACACGGTACAGCGGCCTACCCGGGATCGTCTTCCACGCCAGCTCGGTCTGCCGCGCGATGGTCGTCGACGTGTCGAGGGTGCCGCTGATGACCATCGTCGGGACGTCGACGTCCTTGGCCTCTGGGGGAACGACCGGTGCCATCGCGACCACGGCGTCGATGCGCGGATCGGCGGGGACGTCGTCGAAGCCCGCGACCGCGGTGAAGACGCCGTACCCACCGGCGGAGTGGCCGACCACACCGATGTGCTCGCCGTCGACCCGTCCGGCGAGCGGGTCGGCGGGATCGGCGTTCGCGACGAGCATGCCGGTGATGGTCGCTTGGACGTCGGCCGGACGGAACCGGGCGATCTCCTTGCGGCTCGCTGACGCTCCGGTCACCGAGTCGATCGCGGTGTTGCCGGTGTGCTCGGGCGCGGCCACGACGAAGCCGCGTGCGGCCAGCGCTTCGGTGAAGAACCCGGCGACGTAGCGGAGCCCACCGGACCCGTGCGAGTACACGACCAGCGGGAAGGGGCCGTCGCTCGACGCGACCGGATCCGCGAGCGCGACCGTCGACGGATAGTTGATCCCGGGGAACTCGTAGACGGAAGGCGCGACACCGGCCGCGTCGGCTTCGTCGACCGGATACCAGACGTCGACAGTCAGCACCCGGTCGGGCGCGGCGACGATCTCGATGGTGCGTCGCCCGACGGCGTACTCGGGTGAGCCCGGTCCGACGTCGCCGGGCGCGGCGACCGGAGGCGGGGGCGGCTCGGATTGCGCCGCACCCGGGGACGCGGGAACGGCGGCCAGGAGGCCGGCGGTGATCACGAGGACACAGGTTCGACGCATCGTGCGACGCTACCGACGCAGGCCCGCTGGCGCCGAACGCACCGACCCATAGGGTGGGAGCGCCGAGGGTTGCGCGCCCTCAGACGTCACCGATGGAGGGAACGCCCATGACCATGCCCAACCGACGCCTCGGACGGTCCGGACTCCAGGTGAGCGTGCTCTCGTTCGGCTCGTGGGTCTCGTTCCACAACCAGCTCGACGGAGATCGTGCGCTCGAGTGCATGCAGGCGGCCTACGACGGCGGGATGAACTTCTTCGACAACGCCGAGGCGTACGCGGGTGGAGAGTCGGAGCGGATCATGGGTGCCGCGATCGCCGAGCTGGGGTGGCCGCGGTGGAGCTACACGATCTCGACGAAGGTCTTCTGGGGTATCCACGACGGCGTGAACATGCGCAACACCCTGAACCGCAAGTACCTGCTCCAGGCGATCGACGCGTCGCTCGAACGGTTGGGCCACGACTTCGTCGACCTCCTGTTCTGCCACCGACCGGACCCGAACACCCCGATCGAGGAGACGGTGTGGGCGATGTCCGACATCGTCGCGAGCGGTAAGGCGCACTACTGGGGCACGTCGGAGTGGTCGGCCGACGAGATCCGCGCCGCCTGGGAGGTCGCGGAGCGCCATCACCTCCACAAGCCAGTGATGGAGCAACCGCAGTACAACCTGTTCGAACGCAAGCGAGTCGAGCGCGAGTACGCGCGGCTCTACGACGACATCGGGCTCGGCCTCACGATCTGGAGCCCGCTCGCCTCGGGGCTGCTCACCGGCAAGTACCTTGACGGCATCCCCGACGACAGCCGCGCCGCACTCCCCGGCTACGAGTGGCTCAAGGACTCGATGACCGACGCGGCCGCGAACGAGAAGGTGCGCGCGCTCGGAGCGATCGCCGACGAGCTCGACTGCTCACTCGCCCAGCTCGCGCTCGCGTGGTGTGCGGCGAACCCGCGGGTGTCGAGCGTCATCACCGGCGCGAGCCGCGTGGAGCAGGTGCGTGACAACCTCGGTGCACTCGACGTGCTGGAGCGCCTCGACGACGACCTGCTGCAGCGGATCAACGCCGCCGCCCGCTGAGCCCCTCGTTCGTGCGTCAAGAACCCCGCGTCACGCGGGGTTCTTGACGCCAAAACGCCGGGGACGACGGGTCGGGATCACGTCGGGGGGCTCGAACAGGAAGCGGGCGAGCCATCGCGGCACGCGGGACCGCCACGCGGGGATCCCCAGGAGCGCCTCGTAGCGCGCCCGTTCGTCGCGCTCCACCGCTTCGTGCCGGCCCTGCTCGCGGTCCGGCTCGCTGCGTGCGTGCTCCCGTCGCCTCACTCCGACCTCCCACCGGTCATCATAGGAACCTGGTCGGGTGGTGGGTACCCCCGCCTCCGTGCTCGAGATCCTCCTCGGGCTGCTCGTTGGTCCGTCGGTCGTGGGCTGGGTCGAGGTCGGCGTGCCCCTCGAGGTGCTCTCGCTGATCGGCCTCTCGTTCCTCCTGTTCCTGGGCGGCCTCGAGCTCGACCTCGGATCGGTGCGGGCCCAGGGGTCACGCATCGCCCTCGCGTACGGCCTCTCGGCGGCGCTCGCCCTCGCCGGCGGCGCGCTCGTCGCACTCGTCGACGACGACGACCAGGTGCTGTTCATCGCGATCGCCCTCGCCAGCACGTCGCTCGGTCTCGTGGTGCCGGTCCTGCGCGACACCGGCGCGTCGTTCACGCCACTCGGTCAGCTCACGCTCGCGGCGAGCTCCGTCGGCGAGTTCGGTGCGGTCCTCGCGATCGCACTCTTCTTCTCCGAAGCCGGATCGAAGCTCGAGTCCCAGCTCTTCCTTCTCGTCGCTTTCTCGATCCTGGTCATCGCGGTCGCGCTCGTGTTCACGCGCGTGCGGAGCCGAGCGCGCTCGCGCTCGTCCCGATCCTCCTCGTCGGGTTCCTGCTCGTGCGTGGCATCCCTGCGCTCCTCTACCGCGGGTTGCGCAACCGCAGGGAGACGATCGCGGTCGGGCTGCTCCAGGCGACGACGCTCTCGGTTCCCGTGGTCGCGGCCCGGGTCGGGCTCGAGCTCGGCACGATCGACTCCGACACCGCGGCCGCGATCGTGGTCGCCGGCCTCCTCACCGTCGTGCGGTTCCCGCCACTCGCGCTCATGGCCCTCGGCGGCACCGACCCGCCGGGAGATGATGCCGACGACGGCCGGCACGGATAGGTTCCCCGCGCACGGCGATGACCACCGACGACGGGAACGGGCACATGGCGCAGAAGCCGGTCGACCGGGGCGCGGTCGCGGGGGCCTCCGATCCCGGGATCTCCCGCCGCACGTTCCTCGGCGGAGCGCTGGCAACCACCTTCGCCGCGACCACACTCCCCGGTCGGTACTTCGGTCCCGTCGCCGCGCACCAGTCGACGACGGCCTACCCGTTCACACTCGGGGTGGCGTCCGGCGATCCCGTGTCCGACGGGATGATCCTGTGGACCCGTCTCGCACCGGACCCGGTCGCCGGAGGCGGGATGCCCGCGAGCCCGGTGAAGGTCCGGTGGCAGGTCGCGAGCGACGAACGCATGCGCACGGTGGTGGCGAAGGGCACGGCGACAGCGCGACCCGACCACGCCCACTCGGTGCACGTCGACGTGCGCGGACTCGATCCCGCCCGGCCCTACTGGTACCGGTTCGTCGTCGGCGACGACGAGACGGAGATCGCGCGCACCCGCACCGCGCCGGCCGACGATGCGCTCGCCAAGCGGATCCGCATCGCGCACGTCTCCTGCCAGCGTTACGACTCGGGGTACTACACCGCGTACGCCGACCTCGCCGAGCACGACCTCGACCTCGTCGTGCACGTCGGCGACTACATCTACGAGTACTCGGGCGGCCCGGTGCGCGACCCGGGGCAACCGATCCCCGTCTCGCTCGACGACTACCGGAACCGCTACGGGCTCTACAAGGGTGACGCACACCTCCAGGCCGCGCACGCGACGGCGCCATTCGTCGTGACCTGGGACGACCACGAGGTCGAGAACAACTACACGTCCGAGTTCCCCCAGCCCGGGAGCCCCACGCCCGATGTGGCCGCGTTCCTCGCGCGGCGCGCCGACGCGTACCAGGCGTGGTGGGAGCACCAGCCGGTGCGCCTGCCCGCTCCCGGCGGACCCGACTTCCCCATCTTCCGTCGGGTCTCGCTCGGTCGCCTCGCGACCGTCCACGTGCTCGACACCCGGCAGTACCGCACCGACCAGACCTGTGGGACGAACGACATCGGGCCCCGCTGCGACGTCGCGTTCGACCCGGAGACCACCGTGCTCGGCGCCGAGCAGGAGCGCTGGCTCGCGAAGGGACTCCGCGGGTCGCGCCGCTGGAACGTGCTCGCGAACCAGGTGGTCATGCAGCAATGGCGCTTCGCCCCCGGCAACGAGGTGTGGAACCTCGACCAGTGGGACGGGTACCCCGTCGCCCGCGACCGAGTGTTCGCCGCGATGAGTGCACCCGGGGTCGGCGACAACATCGTGTTGACCGGCGACGTCCACTCGAGTTGGGTCGGGACGCTCGCGGCGAACCTCGACGACACCGCGTCAAAGATCCTTGGCGTCGAGCTCGTCGGCCCCGGCATCTCGTCGGTGCCCATCCCGCTGCTCGCCTCGATCGAGCCCGCGGTCCACGAGCACAGCCCCCACCTGCGGTGGTCCGAGACGACGCGGACCGGCTGGGTGCGTCACGACGTCACCCCCGACGAGTGGCACGCCGAGTACCGCCTCGTCGACGACGCCCGGGTCGAGGGCTCCGCGGTGACGAGCGCCTCGTCGTGGGTCGTCGGACGCGGTGGGCGCCTCGACGAGGCGTGAGCACCTCACGGTGATGCGCGACGCCGGGTGGCGCCAGGCGCCGTGGCAGGATGCGGTCATGGAACCGCGACAAGTGCGCTTCGAAGGCTTCCAGGGCATCCACCTCGTCGCCGACGTCCGCGGCGACGACGATGCGTGGCCCGTCCTCCTCATGCACGGCGGTGGCCAGACCCGCCACGCATGGGGGAACACCGCGTCGACCCTCGCGGAGCAGGGATGGAAGGCCATCTCGCTCGACCTGCGCGGCCACGGCGACAGCGAGTGGGCGCTGAACGCCGACTACTCGTTCACGGCCTTCGCGACCGACACGGTCGCGATCGCCGACACCCTCGGCCGCGCTCCGGTGCTCGTGGGGGCGTCGCTCGGTGGCGTCGCAGCCATGATCGCCGAGGGCGGCACGGACCGCGCCGTCTCGTCGGGGCTCGTCGTGGTCGACATCACCCACCGCTCCAACCCCGAGGGCATCCAGCGGATCCACGACTTCATGGCCTCGGGGCTCCATGGGTTCGCCACGCTCGAGGACGCGGCCGAGGCCATCGCCGCCTACACGCCCAACCGACCCAAGCGCGTGAACCCCGCGGGCCTGATGAAGGTGCTGCGCCAGAAGCCGGACGGCAAGTGGTACTGGCACTGGGACCCGAAGTTCATCGACCGCGGTCGAACGGAGGTGCCCCGTGAGGACTTCCAGGCGGTGTTCGAGGCAGCCCTGCGCGGGATCCGGGTGCCGACGCTCCTCGTGCGCGGGCTGCTGAGCGACGTCGTGACCGAGGAGGGCGTGCAGGACTTCCTCGAAAAGATCCCCGGCTCCCGCCTCGTCGACGTCGGTGACGCCTCGCACATGGTCGCCGGCGACCAGAACGACTCGTTCAGCACCGCGGTGATCGAGTTCCTCGAGCACGACATCCGGCCGACGCTGCCCGGCTGAGCTGCCCGGCTCGAGCCGGAGCTCGGTCAGTACCCGCGGCCGAGATCCACCTCGTGGTGGAGCGGCGCACCGGCGAGATAGCGCCGGAGGTTCTCGGTGAATCGGTCGAGCAGGTTCACGAACATCGCGCCCGGCGATGCCGCCGAGTGCGGTGACAACACGAGGTTCGGCGCGTCCCAGAGCGGATCGTCCGGCGGGAGTGGCTCGACGCTCGTGACGTCGAGCGCGGCGCCGCCGAGGTGCCCGTCGGTCAGCGCCGCGAGCAGGGCGGGCTCGTCCACGAACGAACCTCGGCCGACATTGCAGAAGAACGCGCCGTCGCGCATCGCGGCGAACGCCGCCTGGTCCATGACGCCGATCGTCTCGGGGGTCTCGGGCACCGCGGCGATCACCGCGTCGCACTGGCCGAGCATCTCGTGGAGGTCGGGTGGTGCGAACAGCGCGTCGACGTGCGGCGCGGTCGCGCCCGGCGTCGCGGACCGACGCGTCGCGAGCACCCGGACGTCGAACGCCTTCGCCCGTGCCGCCACCGCCGAGTTGATCTCACCGAGCCCGATCAAGCCCAGCGTCGACCCGGCGAGCTGACGCCCATAGGTCGGCTCCCACACATGGCGGTGCTGCGCCTCGGCGAGCGCGTCGAAGTGCTTCCAGTGCGCCAGCACACGGGCGAGGGCGAACTCCGCGATGCCGACGGCATTGACCCCGGCTGCCGAGGTGAGGCGGATCCCGGCCGCGGCGAGCCCGGCGGTCTGCAGCTGGGCGGTGCCGGCTCCCACCGCCTGGACCCAGCGGAGGTCGGGGGCGTGCGCGGCGACGTCGAACGGGAGGTCGATCGCGAGCGCGAGGTGGAGCCGGGCGAACACCGCGCGCTGCGCCTCGGTGAGCGGGGGCGCCTGCGCGCGCAGCTCCTCGAGCCGCTCCGGCGCGAGGCCGGGCGTCCCCCGGGCGATGCGCAGCTCGTGCGGCTCGGCGTAGGGCTCGGCGACGACCCGAACACGGGCATCCACCGATTCCACCTGACGGAGCGCCGCCTCGTAGCTGGCGCCCAGCCACTCGCGGGGGATGAGGACACCGACCTCGATGGGGTCGTCGGTCGAGTCGACGGCCCGCTCCACGTAGGCCAGTCTCTCACCCTCATGGACCTCGTGTGTGATCCGGCGCTCGGACCGGCGCCGTTCGCTCCCCCGCCCTCTGCTCCCGCACCCCTCGGCCCGGCTCCCTTTGCGCCCCCTCCCTTCGCGCGCGGGTCGGTGTCGCTGCGGCTCTACCCGCACGGCGACCTCGATGCCACCGCGACGCTCACCGAGCTCTGCGCGCAGGCCCGCGTCGCGACCGAACACGGCTTCGACGGCGTGATGACGAGCGAGCACCACGGCGGCTTCGGCGGCTACCTCCCCAACCCGCTCCAGCTCGCGGGGTTCTGCCTCGAGTCGATGGCCTCCGGGTGGGCGGCGCCTGCACCGCTCCTCCTCCCGCTGCGGCCCGCGCCGCTCGTCGTTGAGGAGGTCGCGTGGCTCCACGCCCGCTTCCCGGGTCGCGTCGGGCTCGGCGTCGCGGCCGGCGCGCTCCCCGCCGACTTCGCACTCCTCGACGTCTCGAGGGAGGGGCTCACCGATCGCTTCGCGTCGGGGCTGGCCGTGATCACCGACGCGCTGTCCGGTCGCGATGCCCATGGGCTCGAGGGTGACGCCGCGATCCGTGCGTGCGCCGCGTCGCCGATCCCCGTCGTCAGCGCGGCGATGGGGATGACCGCGGTGCGACGCGCCGCCCGGCTCGGTGCCGGGATCCTCCTCGACTCACTCACGGGCGTGGCCCGGTGCCGCGCGCTCACTGACGCGTACCGAGCCGCGGACGGCTCGGGGTCGTGCGTGCTGATCCGGCGCGCGTGGGTCGGCCAGCCGTTCCGCCAGCACGTGGACGCACAGGTCGAGGTGTACCGCGGCTACGCATCGTCGGCCGTGCAGGGCGAGTGGGGCGGCGACGAGCTGATCGCGCACGACGACGCCTCCGTGGTCGCCGAGCGCCTGGCGACCGTCCTCGCCGATGCCGGTGCCGACGCCCTCAACCTGCGAGTCCACGTGCCGGGCATCGGTGCGGCGGCGGCGCGTGCGCAGATCGAGCGACTCGGCACCGAGGTGCTCGGACCGCTCAGGACGGCGCTGCAATGAGCCCCGACGACGGGCGCGGCGGGTGGCGGCTCATGCGCGAGGTGAGCACCACGAACCGGCGCTGGATCGCCGTCGGCGTCGTCGCCGCCCTCGCGTGGACGGCGGCGAAGATCTCGATCCCCCTCCTCGCGCTCGAGGCGATCCAGCACGGCGTTGATCCCTACGACGGCGCCGCCTTGCTGCGGATCTGCCTCGCGATCCTCGGCGTCACGGTGGTGACGGGCGCATGCACGTTCCTGCGTCGCTACTCCGCGTTCCAGATCTCCCTGCGCGCGGAGGCGGAGCTGCGTCGGAGGCTCTTCGACCACCTCCAGCGCCTGCACTTCGGCTACCACGACCGGGCCGAGATCGGCGAGCTCATGGCGCGGGTGAGCACCGATGCGAAACAGGTGCAGATGCTGCTCGTCTTCATCCCGGTGGGCGGCGCCAACTTCGTGATGATCATCGGCGTCGGCGTCGTGCTCTTCTTCCTCAACGCCACCCTCGCCGCGTGGTCCTTGGCTGCGCTCCCGTTCCTGGCGGTCGCGGGGACCCGGTTCTCCCAGCGTGTCCATCCGGTCGCGAACGACCTCCAGGAGTCGCTCGCCGAGGTCTCCCACGTCGTGGAGGAGAGCGTCTCGGGCATCCGCGTCGTGAAGGGCTTCGGAGCCGAAGACCTCCAGAACGGACGGCTCCGTGATGCAGCGGCGAACGTGTACCGCCGGGGGATGGAGCTCGCGCGACTTCGGGGTCGGTTCAACCCGCTGCTCGAGACCATCCCGATGCTGGGTCTCGTCGCGGTGCTGTTCGTCGGGGGTCGCCAGGTCATCGACGGCAACCTGTCCGTCGCGGCGCTGATCGCGTTCAACTCCTACGTGCTGCTCCTGGTGTTCCCGCTGCGGATGACGAGCTTCCTCGTAGCGCAGCTCGCACGCGCGTCGGCATCGGCGTCGCGCGTGTACGAGATCCTCGCCACCGAGACCGAGGTCACCGATCGCCCCGACGCGGTCCACCTGCCGGGGGGTGCCGGCGAGATCCGCTTCGAAGGAGTGACGTTCGGGTACGTCCCCGGCGTCCCGGTGCTGCGCGACCTCGACCTCGTGATCACACCAGGGGAGTCGGTCGCGATCGTGGGCCCGACGAGCTCGGGCAAGTCGACGGTCGCCCGGCTCGTGCCCCGCTTCTACGACGTGCAGGCCGGCCGCGTCCTCATCGACGGTGTCGACGTCCGGTCGGTGGAGCTGGCATCGCTGCGCGACGCCGTGTCGATGGTCTTCGAGGAGACCTTCCTCTTCTCCGACTCGGTACGAGCCAACATCGCGTTCGCCGACGAGGACGCGCCCGAGCACGCGATCGAGCGCGCGGCGCGCCTCGCCGGCTGTCAGGACTTCGTCGCCGCGCTCCCCGACGGATACGACACGCTGCTGGGCGAGCACGGGTACTCGCTCTCGGGTGGCCAACGGCAACGGGTGGCGATCGCCCGCGCGATCGTCGCCGATCCGCGGATCCTGATCCTGGACGACGCGACGTCGTCGGTCGACCCCACCAAGGAGCACGAGATCCGCGACGCACTGGGCGAGGTGATGCGCGGACGGACCACGATCATCATCGCCCACCGTCCGGCGACGATCGCGCTCGCCGACCGGGTGGTGCTGCTCGACGACGGACGGGTCGGTGCCGAAGGGACCCACGAGGAGCTGCTGCGCACGTCGGCCCGATACCGGGAGGTGCTCGCCGAGGCCGAGGCACTCGCCGACGCGTTAGCCGACACCGCCGCCGAGCTCCCCGCCGGGGCATCCGAGACGGGCGAGGTGACCGCGTGACGATCGCCGAGCCGACACTGGCACCCGAGGTGAAGCGGTTGATCGTGCGCCGGACGTACCACCTCCTGCGTCCGGTGCGTCCGCTGCTCGCGCTCGCGTGCCTCGGCGCGGTGCTCCAGGCCGCCGGCACGCTCGCCGCTCCGGCGATCATCCGCATCGGGATCGACGACGGGGTACGGGCGAAGGACCTCGGAGCACTCAACCTGTCGGCGCTCGCGTTCCTCGTCGCCATCGCAGCCGTCTACGGCTTCGGACGCCTCACCATCATGCTGGTCGCGCGGATCGGTGAGGGCTTCCTCCGCCGGCTGCGCGAGATGGTGTTCGAGCATCAGATGCGCCTCTCGCTCGAGTTCTACGACCGGTCCCGCACCGGCGACCTCGTGTCCCGGATGACCGCCGACGTGGAGAGCCTGCAGGAGCTCGTGTCGCAGGGCCTCTCGATGTTCGTCGTGAACATGCTCATCTTCTTCGGCGCCATCGTCGTGATGGTCGGCATGAGCTGGCAGCTCGCCCTCGGGGTGCTGGTGATCGTGCCGGTCATCGTGCTCGCGTCCCGATGGTTCCGGAGGGCGTCGAACGTCGCGTACCGCGCGTTGCGCGACCGTGTCGGCGGAACCTTGTCCTCGTTCCAGGAGGGCATCGCCGGCGTGCGGGTCGTCCAGGGCTTCAACCAGGAGGACGTCTTCCGGCACAAGTTCCGCGAGACG
>JBKJJI010000137.1:0-4976 GCA_046598115.1 Acidimicrobiia bacterium
GTCGGCCGCTCGATCGAGCGCCGGGGAGACGGCGTCGGTGGCCGCCGAGATCTGGTCGAGGCCGATCCCGTCGGTGCCCCCGGGCTCGTCGACGAGCACCCGGACCGTGCGGGCCCGGCCGGTCCCGCCGATCAGCTCGACGTCGTAGAGCGAGAGCCCGAGCGCCTCCACGACCGGCTCGAGGAGCTCCACGAGTGCCGTCGGTGCCTCACTCATGGCGCTCACCTCCTGGTCGGTCGGGCTGTGCCGGTCAAGAAAAAGACGTGGGCACGAAGCCCACGTCGAGGGCAGTCCCCGCACCAACCCGAGAACTGCGGGCGCGGGGCCGCTCGCGAACGAACGATCGGGCGAAAGAGTACCAGAGAACGGCTCCTTTTCCTCAGGTCAGCACGCGTGTGCACGGTGCGGGACCCCCGACCGACGCCCCGCCGGCCGCGGGTACGGACCTAGCCTGGCGCCCGATGAGCCCGTCGCCGTTCGTCGAGGTCGACGCTCCCGCCGCCGACGGCTCGACCCGGCCCGTGCGCATCACCAACCCGGACAAGGTGTACTTCCCGGCCCGGGGCGAGACGAAGCTCGACCTGGCCCGGTACTACCTCGCCGTCGGCGATGGCGCCCTCCGGGGAGTCTTCGAGCGGCCGACCGTGTTGAAGCGCTACCCGGACGGCGCCACCGGCGAGCCGTTCTTCCAGAAGCGAGCCCCGGCCAAGCGCCCGGAGTGGGTGGAGACCGTCCGGGACACGTTCCCGAGTGGACGCCACGCCGACGAGCTGTGCCCCGTCGACGTTGCGCACGTGGTGTGGGCCGCGAACCTGGGCTGCCTCGACCTGAACCCGTGGACGGTGCGCCGGGCCGACGTCGACCACCCCGACGAGTTGCGGGTCGACCTCGATCCCCAGCCCGGGATCCCCTACTCGGCCGTGCAGGAGGTCGCGAGACTGGTCCGGGAGGTGCTCGACGAGCACGCGCTCGTGGGCTTCCCGAAGACCTCGGGATCCCGCGGCATCCATGTGAACGTCCGCATCGAGCCGCGTTGGGACTTCACGGAGTGTCGACGCGCCGCGCTCGCTCTGGCGCGTGCCGTCGAGCGCAAGGCGCCCGCCCTCGCGACGTCGAAGTGGTGGAAGGAGGAACGCGGCGACACGGTGTTCCTCGACTACAACCAGAACGCGCGTGACCGCACCGTCGCGTCGGCGTACTCGGTGCGCGCGAACCCGGAGGGCCGCGTGTCGTGTCCGCTCGAGTGGGACGAGCTGATGGACGCCGACCCGGCCGACCTCACCATCGCGACGGTGCCGGCGCGCTACGCGGCAGTCGGTGACCCTGCCGCCGGGCTCGAGGACCGCGCGTTCTCACTCGAGCCGCTCCTCGAGCTCGCGGTCCGCGACGAGGCCGGCGGCCTCGGCGACGAGCCGTGGCCGCCGCACTTCGCGAAGCAGGCCGGCGAGGGCACCCGCATCGCGCCGAGACGCGCGAAGAAGAAGCCCGACTGACGCCAGGAACGGGCTGGCATCGTCCGACGTGCCTGCTCAGTGGCTCAGGACGCTCGCTCGAGATGCGAGTGCGAGCGCGTCACCTCGCCGGCCGACTGCTCCAGCACCACTCGCAAGGCGTCGAGGGACTCGAACGCCGCTGCGAAGTACGTGGGACCTCGAGCGGCCCGGGGCACGCCGACGGGCCGGAGGCCGATCTCGCTCGTGTCGGCGGACCACGGGACGAGCTCGAGCTCGACGTGCGCCGGTCGTCGAAGCGGGAGATGGAGCCTGCCGTCGATCCTGCGATCGGACGACCGTTGCGGACCGATCCTCTGCACGCTCCGGTCGGGGAGCACGAGCGAGCCCCACCGACGACGGCCAGGCTCTTCGCCCACGACCGCGTCGAACACGGGGCCGGCTTCGTCGAGGGGGACATTCAGCCGTCGGGAGACGTACCAGGTCGGGACGGTGTTCTGCTCCATGAGGACTCCTGCACGCTGGTTGCCTGGGGGGACGCCTCCAGTGTCGCCAACGCGCATTTCGGGAACATCAATGCGACGCGACCGGCGCGTGACGTCCACCTGAAAGCTTCGTGACCTCGACGAGGCGACACCACGTCGTGCGATCGGGTCTGACGCGACAACTTGCAACCCGAGCGGCAGGTGAGCGCCCGGCTGCGAGTCGGGCGCTACTCCGTGGTGATCACGGCGCGCGCAGCTGCCGACGACACCGACGCGGGCGTCCGCGAAGAAGTCCGCAAGGCGCTCCGTCTCGTCGACCCGTGAGCGTCACGGCCGAGCGACGGACCTAGACCCCGAAGACCTCGTGCAGCTCGACGGGGATGGGGATGTCGAGCTGGGCGTAGGTGCACGAGTCCGGCGTGCGGTCGGGACGCCACCGTTGGAACCGCGCCGTGTGGCGGAACCGGTCGCGCTGCACGTGCTCGAACGCGACCTCGGCGACGAGCTCGATGCGCAACGGCACCCAGGTCATGTCCTTCTTGGCGTTCCACCGGCTCGGCGCACCGGGCATGCGGGCCGCGGGCTCGGCGTCGGGCTGGCCTTGCCCCGCCCAGTCGCGCCACGGATGCTCGTCGAGCGCGTCGGACTCGTACGGCGTGAGCTCCTCCGAGAGCTGCGCGCGCAACGCCGCCGAGAAGCTGCTCGCGACGCCGACATGGTGCAGCACGCCGGCATCGTCGAAGAGGCCGAGCAGCAACGACCCGACGCCATCACCGTCCTTGTGCGGTCGGTAGCCGGCGACCACGCAGTCGGCCGTGCGCAGGTGCTTGATCTTGAGCATCGTGCGCTTGCCCTCGCGATACGGGTCGTCGACGCGCTTCGCGATGATGCCATCGAGGCCGGCGCCCTCGAAGCGCTTGAACCAGTCCTGGGCGACCGTGGCGTCAGTGGTCAGCGGCGTGAGGTGCACCGGCGAGCCAGAGCCGGCGAGGAGGTCGGAAAGACGCGCCCGGCGATGGGCGAACGGCTCGTGGCGCACATCGTCGTCGACCGCGAGCAGGTCGAACGCCACGAACGACACGGGGGTCTCCCCTGCCAGCATCTCGACGCGACTCTCGGCCGGATGGATCCGGTTCGAGAGCAGCTCGAAGTCGAGCCCGTGATCGGTCGCGATCACCAGCTCGCCGTCGAGCACCGCGCGTTCGGGCAGCGCCGCGCGCAGCGGCTCCAGGATCTCGGGGAAGTACCGGGTGAGCGGCTTCTCGTTGCGGCTCCCGAGCTCCACCGAGTCGCCGTCGCGGAACACGATGCACCGGAACCCGTCCCACTTCGGCTCGTACGCCCACCCCTCGCCGACTGGCATGTCGCGGGCAAGCTTGGCGAGCATCGGCGAGACCGGGCCGGGAACGGGGAACGCCATCGAGTCAGGTGCCGAGGAGCGTCGCTGCCGCGCGGTCGAGCGAGACTTCATCGTCTTCGCCGGTCGCACGGGAACGACGCTCCACGATCCCCCGGGCAACACCCTTGCCGCCGAGGGTGAGCCGGAACGGCATCCCGAGCAGGTCGGCGTCGGCGAATTTGATCCCGGGCGAGACATCGCGGTCGTCGTAGAGCACCTGCGCACCCGCGGCGGTCAGTGACTCGTAGAGCGCATCGGCCGCCTCGACGACGGACTCCGCCGCGTCGCCGCGACCTGGGAGCACGACGAGGTGGAAGTCGAATGGTGCGAGCGCGACCGGCCACACCATGCCGTGCTCGTCGTGGTGCTCCTCGACGATCGCCGCGACGATCCTCGAGACGCCGATGCCGTAGCAGCCCATCGTCATCGGGTGCCGGTTGCCGTCGTCGTCGGTGTAGGTCGCGTCGAGCGCTTCGGCGTACTTGGTGCCGAGCTGGAACACGTGGCCGACCTCGATGCCGCGGTCCACCGAGAGCTCGGAACCACATCGTGGGCAGGGATCTCCGGAGACGACCGAGACGAGGTCGGCCCAGAGGTCGACGCGGAAGTCGCGCCCGAGGACTGCGTGGCGTACGTGGTGGTCAGTCTCGTTCGCGCCCGTGACCCACGCGCGCTCCTCGCCGACCAACGGGTCGGCGACGACGAGCGCGGCACCTTCGAAGTCCGGACCGATGTAGCCGCGAGGCAGGTCGGCTCGTGCTGCGAAGTCGGCATCGTCGTAGAGACGGGCAGTCCGGGGTGCGACGGCGAGCCCAAGGGCGTGCTCGTTCACTTCACGGTCACCGGGGAGGAGCGCGAGACCGAGGGCACCGTCGACGTCGAACGCGATGCACTTCAGCATCTCGGCCGCCTCGACGCCGAGATGCTCGGCGACGCCCTGGATGCCGGGCAGCTCGGGGGTGTGCACACGTTCACGTTCAGCCGCATCCACGGCCGGCACCTCGGTGTGCAGCCGCGTGTGGTCGCTCTCGCGTCGAGCCGCCTCGACGTTGGCGGCGTAGTCGCAGCTCGGGCACCAGACGAAGTCGTCCTCGCCGACCGCGGCGACCGCCATGAACTCGTGGTTGACGTCGCCGCCGATCTCCCCCGCCTGCGCCTCGACCGGGCGGAACGTGAGCGCGCAGCGCTCGAACACGCGGTGGTACGCGTCGTACATCTCCTGGTAGGTGCGACGCAGATCGTCGAGGTCGGCGTGGAACGAGTACGCGTCCTTCATCAGGAACTCGCGCGCGCGGAGCAACCCGAAGCGCGGGCGCAGCTCGTCGCGATGCTTCCAGTTGATCTGGTACAGGTTCACCGGGAGGTCGCGGTAGCTCGACAGCTCGCCGGCGACGATCGAGGTGATCGCCTCTTCGGCCGTCGGTGAGAGGCAGAAGCCCACCTCCTTGCGGTCCTCGAGGCGGAACATCAGCGGCCCGTAGGTCGCGTCGCGCCCCGACCGCTCCCACAGCTCGAGGGGCTGGACGATCGGCAGCGTCATCTCCTGGGCGCCGGCCGCGTCCATCTCCTCGCGCACGATCTGGGCGACCTTTGCGAGCACCCGCTGGCCGAGCGGGAGCCAGGCGTAGACCCCGCTCGCCA
>JBKJJI010000100.1:0-4198 GCA_046598115.1 Acidimicrobiia bacterium
CTCCTCGCCACCGGCGACGCGGCGATCGTGTCGACCGCGTCGATCAGCGGGACACGCCCGGCGGCCGGCGAAGCCCCGTACGCCGCCGCGAAAGCCGCCGTGGCCGCCCTGACCGCGACGGCGGCACTCGAGTACGGACCCGCCGTGCGGGTGAACGCGGTCTCCCCCGGGATGATCCACACCCGCCTCACCGACGTGCTCCTCACCGGGTTCGAGTGGACGGTGCCCCACATGGTTGCCAAGACCCCGCTCGGCCGGATCGGCACGCCCGAGGACATCGCCGACGTCGTGGTGTTCCTCTGCTCCGACCTGGCGCGGTTCGTGACGGGCCAGAACCTCGTGATCGACGGGGGGATGACCCTGCACGGAGCCGGCGTCGACGGACTGCTCGACCGCTTCACGGCCATGCTCGGCCGCACCCGACCCGGGGATTGAGGCCCCGGCTCAAGTTCTGGGCCCTGGGGGCCGACAACCCCCCAGATGCAGGTGCTCCGGGACGCCCACACGACGAACTCGCAGGCGTCGGGATCGTCGACGTCGAAGCCGCGTCCCTCCGCCCGCCGCTGGCGGATGGTGGGGATCGCGCTCGTCATCGCCGTCGTCGGCGCCGCCTGCGGCCCGCGCATCGCCCCCGGACCACCCCCCTGCGTCGGGCCTGCCACGCCCCCGGACACGATCTCCGTCGGCCTGCTCACGGCCACCAACAGCGACCGCGCCACGCAGGGCCTCGCCCCACTCTCGTGGAACCCCCAGCTCTGGTGCCTCGCGTCGGAGTGGAGCGGACAGATCGCCGCCGCCGGCAAGCTCACGCACCGCGACCTCAACGTCATCATCCGTTCCGACGGGTACCGCAGCTACCGCGCACTGGGCGAGAACCTGCTCCGCGGGCCGCAGACGCTCACACCCGAGGCCATGGAGGCCGCGTGGATGAACTCGAGCGGCCACCGCGCGAACGTCCTCGGCGGTCAGTTCACCTCGTTCGCCGTCGCGTACTTCATCGCCGCGGATGGGCAAGTCTTCGTCACTGCGAACTTCGGCGGCTGACCCCGCCCCGCGGACGCGTCAGCCGCGGAAGTCGAGCACGGCCAGCACCTGCGCCGCGGCCTCGTCGGCCGACGTGCTGACCGTCGTGATCGTGAGATCCGGGTCCACTGGCACCTCATACGGGTCGTCGATCCCCGTGAACCCGGGGAGCTCGCCCGAACGCGCCTTCACGTAGAGACCCTTCGGGTCGCGCTCCTCGCACACCTCGAGCGGAGCGTCGACGAACACCTCGAGGAACGGCAGCCCGGCAGCCGCGTGGAGCGCGCGTGCATGGGCACGGCCGGCACGGTACGGACTGATCACCGGGACAAGGGCGACCAGACCGGCGTCGGCGAAGAGGCGAGCGACCTCGGCGACGCGTCGGACGTTCTCCTCACGATCGGTCGTACTGAACCCGAGATCGCCGTTGAGGCCATGCCGGAGGTTGTCGCCGTCGAGGGTGTACGACGCGATGCCGCGTTCGACGAGCCGCGCCGCGACTTCGCCTGCGACCGTCGACTTCCCCGAGCCCGACAGCCCGGTGAACCAGATCGTCGCACCACGCAGGTCGCGGGCGGCCCAGCGCTCGGATCGGGCCACTCCGTGGTCGTGCCAGACCACGTTCGGGCTCGCCTCGTGGCTCACGAGCGCCGGCTCACGACGTCGGGCCGAGGATCATCCCCGCGGCGACGGTCTCGAAGGTCGACTCGTCGACCAGCACGAAGCTGCCGGTCGTGCGGTTGCGCCGGTACTCGTCGACGAACAGCGGTGCGGTGCTCCGGAGCGTCACCCTTCCGATGTCGTTCATCGCCAGCGCCTCGTGGCCTTCCTCGCGGTGGAGGCTGTTCACGTCGAGGCCGTAGTGGAGATGCTGGACCTTCGCCCGCGCGACACGCGTCGTGTGCTTGATCCCGTAGATCGCACCCTCGCGCATGGGGCGCTCGTTGAACCAGCACAGCATCGCCTCGACGTCCTGTGTTGCGGTCGGGGCGTTGTTCGGGCGGCAGAGCATGTCGCCACGACTGATGTCGAGGTCGTCGGCCAGGCGGATGTTCACCGACATCGGCGGGAACGCCTCGTCGATCGGGCCGCCATAGCGATCGATCCCGGCGATGACCGTCGTCAAGCCGGTCGGCAGGACCCGCACCTCATCGCCGGGCCGGAAGATCCCGCTGGCCACCTGGCCCGCGTAGCCGCGGTAGTCGTGGTGGTCGTGGCTCATCGGCCGGATGACGTACTGCACCGGGAAGCGCGCATCGATGAGGTTGCGGTCGGATCCGATGTACACGTGCTCGAGGTGGTGCAGGAGCGTCGGACCCTCGTACCAAGGCGTGTTCGGCGAGTGGTTGACCACGTTGTCGCCCTCGAGCGCCGAGACAGGGACGAAGGTGAGATCGTCGATGTCGAGCTTGGCCGCGAAGCCGGCGAACTCGGCGCAGATCTCGTCGAAGCGGCCCTCGTCGAAGTCGACGAGGTCCATCTTGTTGACGCACAGCACCAGGTGCTTCACCTGGAGCAGGGAAGCGATCACGGCGTGCCGGCGCGACTGCTCGAGCACGCCCTTGCGCGCGTCGATGAGCACGAGCGCGAGGTCGGCGGTCGACGCGCCGGTCACCATGTTGCGCGTGTACTGGATGTGGCCGGGGGTGTCAGCGATGATGAACTTCCGACGCGGCGTCGCGAAGTACCGGTACGCGACGTCGATCGTGATCCCCTGCTCACGCTCCGAACGCAGCCCGTCGGTGAGCAGGGCGAGGTTCGTGTAGTCGAACCCCTTCTCGCGGCTCGTGCGCTCGACCGCCTCGAGCTGGTCCTCGAAGATCTGCTTCGTCTCGAGGAGCAGCCGCCCGATGAGCGTGCTCTTCCCGTCGTCGACGGATCCCGCGGTCGCGAACCGCAACAGCTCCATGTCAGATCACGCCCATCATGCTGGGTCGATTCCGCTGCGGCGTCCCGGCCATCCGGCCACGCCTGCGCTGCATCTCCACTAGAAGTAGCCCTCGCGCTTGCGGTCCTCCATGCCGGCCTCCGAGATGCGGTCGTCGGCACGGGTCGCACCCCGCTCGGTGATCCGTGCCGCAGCGACCTCGGCGATCACGTCGTCGACGGTCGCCGCCGGCGACTCCACCGCCCCGGTGCACGACGCATCACCCACCGTCCGGAACCTGACCGTGAGCTCCTCGACCTCCTCGCCGTCCATGACCGTGACGTGGAGGCCGACGGCGAGAAGCATGCCGTCGCGGCGGAAGACCGGGCGCCGGTGCGCGTAGTAGAGCGACGGAAGCTCGACCTCGTCGTCTTTGACGTACTGCCAGATGTCGAGCTCGGTCCAGTTGCTGAGCGGGAACACGCGGATGTGTTCGCCCTTGCGGTGGCGTCCGTTGTAGAGGTTCCAGACCTCGGGGCGCTGGTTCTTCGGGTCCCACTGACCGAACTCGTCGCGGAAGGAGTAGACCCGCTCCTTGGCGCGCGCCTTCTCCTCGTCGCGCCGTCCACCTCCGAAGACCGAGTCGAATCCGTGCTCGACGATCGCGTCGAGCAACGTGACGGTCTGGAGGCGGTTGCGACTTGCCCGGGGACCGGTCTCCTCGACCGCTCGGCCGGTGTCGATGGAGTCCTGGACCGACGCCACCACGAGCTTCACGCCGAGCTCGGCGACCCGTCGGTCGCGGTAGTCGATGACCTCGTCGAAGTTGTGCCCGGTGTCGACGTGCATCAACGGGAACGGGATCCGGGCGGGCCAGAACGCCTTCTCGGCAAGGCGCAGCATGACGGCCGAGTCCTTGCCCCCGGAGAAGAGGAGGACTGGCCGCTCGAACTCGGCGGCGACCTCACGGAAGATGTGGATCGCCTCGGACTCGAGTGCGTCCAGGTGGGACAACTGCGTCGCCATCGAGCCACCAACCCTAGTTCCACGAACCCTCTACGCTTTCACCCCAGCACCACCGCCCATTGATGCGGACCGAAGACACGCCATCCAGGGGGACGCCATGACGGCCGTCATCGACTCGGACCAGCACCTGTACGAGAGCCGGACGATGTGGCAGGACCACTGCGACCCCTCGATGCGCGACGATGCGATCCGCATCGAAGACGACGATCTCGGATATGCGTGGGTCACCTGGCGTGACCAGCGGCTGGGCATCGCCGACGTGCAAGCGCCGCACGAGACCGA
>JBKJJI010000204.1:0-3564 GCA_046598115.1 Acidimicrobiia bacterium
ACCGAGATGACCGTCACCCTCATCAACCCCATCGCGATGGAAGAAGGCCTGCGCTTCGCGATCCGCGAAGGCGGCCGCACCGTCGGCGCCGGCCGCGTCGCCAAGATCATCAAGTAGTCATGTCTCACGCCCTGCGAACGCAGCGGATGAGGCGAAGCCGAAGTAGCGAAGTGGAAGTAGGGCAAGGCTGATGGCGGCAGGCGGACAGAAGATCCGGATCCGGCTCAAGGCGTACGACCACGAGATCATCGACCAGTCGACGAAGAAGATCGTCGAGACGGTCATGCGGACCCAGGCCAAGGTGCGCGGTCCCGTGCCCCTCCCCACCGAGATCCGGCGCTTCTGCGTCGTGCGCTCGCCGCACGTCGACAAGGACTCCCGCGAGCACTTCGAGATGCGCATCCACAAGCGCCTGCTCGACATCGTGGAGCCCACCGGCAAGACGGTCGAGTCGCTCCAGCGCCTCGACCTGCCCGCCGGCGTCGACATCGAGATCAAGATCCAGCAGGTCTGATCTCCCGGTCTTCGCCGGTACTCCCGGCGCGGTTCTCGTGACGCATCGCGCCCCCCTTCCGGTTCTCGTGACGCATCGCGCCCCTATGGGGGCTGTTCCGGTCACGAGAACTGACGAGAGGGCCTGATCGGTCACGAGAACGTCGAGCGCGCGGTCCGGTTCCGGCGGGGCGACGGCCCTCCTCGTTGCCCGCCTCTCGGGGACCGAGCCCCTGCTCCCTCACTGCGCTCGGTCGGGTCTCCGACCCGGGTCTCGCTCCCCTCCGGCGAACCGGCTCCTCGGACGACCACCGCCCCGCCTCGCGGTGGATGAGGTGCTCTACGGTGATCTGGTGACGCGGGAGCAGGTTCGCCGCGCGGCGTTCGCCGGGGCGTTCGCGGGGTTCGTCGCGCCCCCGGTCGTCGGGGCCGTCATCGGGACCGTCGTCTTCTCGTTGGGCGGTCTGCTCCTTGGCGCGGTCGTCGGGGCGGTCGTCTCGATTCCCGGGGCGATCGTCAGCGGGATCGCGTTCCGCGCCCTGCTAATCGCGTCGGTGAACATGGATGCTTCGGTGCGGACGGCGCGGCAGCGATTTCGCGTGTTGGGCATCGGTCTCGCGGCGTTCGTCTGCGTTCTCGGGGTCGCCCTGCTCATCGCTGACGGTGCAGCCAAGCTCTCCGATGCCGCAGACGTGCGAGTGCCTCTGGTCATCGTGATGGCGCTCGTCGGAGGTGGGCTTGTCGGGGAGTTGGTCTGGCAATACACGACGAGCCCTGCAGTCGATCGGAGCGACGCCGCGGAGTGACCCGGTCGATGAACCCCGGCGTCAGAGGTCGTCGAGGTCGAGGATGCGGCCGATGGGGTCGGTGGTGACGGCGGCGAGGGCGCGGAGGTCGGCCGGGTCGGTGGTGACGATATGGTCGCCTCGGCGTGCTGCGCTGGCGACGACGATCGCGTCGATGGCGTCGTTCGTGCCGGCGCGACCGCACAGGATGCCGGCCGCTCGGGCCAGGTCGGGGTCGAGCTCCTCGACCGCGCAGCCCCGGAGCGCCCGCACGACGTTGGCGTTCCGGGCTCCCCGCCAGACCTGCGCGAGCACCACGGTCGGCACCGTGAGGAGATCGGCGTCCAGATCGATCTCCTCCTGGAAGGTCCAGAACCGCCGATCCCCCCGATCGGCGGCGATCAGTGCGCCGCTGTCGAGGGTGAAGGAGGCCACGCCACCCCGCCTCTCCGCAGCCATGCGCGGACCTGGGCACGCTCCTCCTCGGTGATCTTCCCGTGCTCGGCCTCGTAGTCCGCGATGGCCGCGCGGCGTTCCTGCAGGAGGAGCGCGCGCCGCAGCTCGTCGGCGATGTATCTCGACACCGTGGTGCCCTCGGCGGCGGCTTCGGAGCGGATCGTCTCGGCGAGCTCCTCGGGCAGGGAGATCGTCAGCTTGGTCACGGCCATCTCGCGATCGTATCGAGAATCGTCATACCGGGGTATGACTTTCTCCGCCTGGCATGGTGACGGGCCCGTCCGATAGTCTTTCCCTTCCTACCGCTGCGGCCGCACCTCGTCGCCGCGTCTTCGACCTGACCGAGCACCGCCAACCGACGTCCGCGCAGGCTGCGGCTTTCGAGCAGAACCGTGCGGCACATCCGAACCTCGCTCCCACCGGCTCCGGCCGGGGGAGCGTTCGCGTGAGCGGCCATCGCCGCACACGATCCCGACCGACACGAACGACCGACACGAGCGAGGCGAGCGACACGATGGCAGGCAAGGGGATCCTCGGGCGCAAGCTCGGCATGACCCAGGTCTGGGACGCGGAGAACCGGGTCGTCCCGGTGACCGTCATCCAGGCCGGGCCCTGTCGCGTCGTGCAGCTCAAGACTCCGGAGCGCGACGGCTACGCGGCCGTGCAGCTCGCGTTCGGTACGACGAAGCCCCAGCGCCTCTCGAAGGGCGAGCTCGGCCATCTCGCGAAGGCGGGTGTCGACGCGCAGCGCGACCTCGCCGAGCTCCGCGTCGAGGACCTCACCGGATACGAGGTCGGCATGGAGATCAGCGCGGACATCTTCGATGCCGGCGAGCGCGTCGACGTCACCGGCGTCAGCAAGGGTAAGGGCTTCGCCGGAGTCATGAAGCGCCACAACTTCAAAGGCGTCTCGTCGTCTCACGGTTCGCACCGCAACCATCGCAAGCCCGGCTCGATCGGTGCATCCTCCACGCCTTCGCGCGTGTTCAAGGGAATGCGCATGGCCGGCCGCATGGGTGGTGACCGCGTCACCGCGATGAACCTCATCGTGCACTCGGTCGACCTCGAGAAGAACCTGATCCTGGTCAAGGGTGCCGTTCCCGGCGCCAAGGGCCGCATCGTCTTCGTCCGCAACGCAGTGAAGGGAGCGTAAGGCCATGGCCGACACAAACACGCTCGACGTCATCGACTCCACGGGAAAGAAGGTCGGATCCGTCGACCTCCCCGCCGAGACCTTCGACGTGCAGACCAATGTCCCGCTCATCCACCAGGTTGTCGTCGCCCAGCGCGCCGCAGCCCGGCAGGGCACTCACAACACGCTCCGCCGTGGTGAAGTGTCCGGTGCCGGTCGCAAGCCGTTCAAGCAGAAGGGAACCGGTCGTGCCCGCCAGGGATCTATCCGTGCTCCCCAGATGACCGGTGGTGGAATCGTCCACGGACCCCACCCTCGCGACTACGGCCAGCGCACCCCCAAGAAGATGATCGCGGCAGCACTTCGCGGCGCCCTCTCGGACCGCGCCCGCGGCGGACGCATCCACGTCATCGATTCGCTCTCCGTCGGAGACGTGCCATCGACCAAGACCATCGTCGCCCTGCTAGCGAGAATCACGACCTCGAGCCACGTGCTCATGGTCATCGAGCGCAACGACAGTGTCAGCCAGAAGAGCGTGCGCAACGTCCCCGGAGTGCACGTGCTCACCTGGGACCAGCTCAACGCGTACGACGTCGTCGTGAGCGATGACATCGTGTTCACCAAGAGCGCCTTCGACGGTTTTGTCGCAGGTCCCGTCAAGACCGCACAGGTCGAGACCACCGAGGACGACGCGCCGGT
>JBKJJI010000285.1:0-4585 GCA_046598115.1 Acidimicrobiia bacterium
CCCGGTGCGGGTGATCTGCGCCATCGTCGGCGTCCCCGTCGACGACAGCGACCAGTTCCACCAGTGGGCCGAGCTCATCAACGGTGGGCCGATGCATCCCGAAGAGGGCATGGCCGCATCGCGCGCGATGCGCGCCTACCTCGAGCCGCTGGTCGCGGCCCGACGGGGGGAGTCCCAGGGCGATCTCCTCAGCGACCTCGTGCACGCCGAAGTCGACGGCAAGCGGCTCACCGACGAGAAGATCTACGGGTTCCTCCGGCTGCTGCTCCCCGCGGGTGCCGAGACGACCTTCCGCGTGATGGGCAACGCGCTCGCGGTGCTGCTCACCAAGCCCGACGTGATGGAGCGGGTGAAGACCGATCCGTCGCTCATGCCCGCGTTCATCGAGGAGACCCTGCGCTGGGAGTCGTCGGTCACGCAGGTGAGCCGCGTCGCGACGGTCGACACCGAGATCGCCGGATGCCCGGTCGCGGCGGGATCGCCCCTGGGTGTGATCACCGGGTCGGCCAACCACGACTTGTCCCGGTACGAGCGGGCCGAGGAGTTCGATCTCGACCGGCCGGCGCAGAACCACCTCGCGTTCGGGACCGGCCAGCACCAGTGCCTCGGTATGCATCTGGCCCGGCTCGAGCTGCGGGAGGGGCTGAACGCGATCCTCGCGCGACTGCCGAACCTGCGCCTCGCCCCCGACGCGCCGGAGCCCGTGATCATGGGCACCGCGTTCCGCGGTCCCGACGCGCTGCCGGTGCTGTTCGACCCCAGCTAGTCCGCGAACACGTCGCGGCTGTGCTGGATGAAGAACGTGTGGTCGTGGCCGGTGTGTGGGTCTTTGGCGTTGTACTTCGCGCCGGGACTCCCGTCGGGCACCGCTTCTTCCGTGTAGATCGCCCCGACCGGGCACACGTCGGGTTGGTAGCACGCCGTGCACGAGGTGCATTCCTCGGTGTTCACGTAGAGGGTGGTCTCGGCGAAGATCGCGATCGCGTCGGGCGAGGGCTGGTGCTCGTTCTCGATGACACCGTCGCCGGCTTCGACCTCCGAGAACAGGATCCCCTTCGCGGGGTCAAACTCGTAGATGCACTGGACCGGGCAGACGTCGACGCACGCACGGTCCTTGGTATCGATGCACGCCTCCGTGATGATGGCGATTCCGGACATCGAAGCGGCGCCTTTCGTCGGGGGTAGCTCGCAGGACGTCCACAACCTACCCATGTCCGCTCGGCCCCAACCGCGGCCCGAGCCGGTGTCCGATCGGGCGCCGGAGGCTCGCTCAGAGCCCCACGCCCATCATCCAACACCCATCATGAGGCGCCACTGCTCGAGGCTGGTGATCCGGTAGACGTAGTTGCGGGCGCGCGTCTCACCCATGGTCGCCGACGGTTCCGGGGAGTACATGTGCCCGGGATAGAGGATCGTGTCGTCGGGCACCTTGGCGAGCCGCTGCGTGAGGCTCTCGTACATCTGGTCCGGATCGGATCCGGGGAAGTCGGTGCGACCGCACCCCTCCAAGAACAACGTGTCGCCGGCGACGAGGCAGCCGTCGACGAGGAAGCACTGGCTTCCCGGCGTGTGGCCCGGCGTGTGCATCATGGTGATGTCGATCGCGCCGACCGAGACGACGTCGCCGCTGTCGTGGAGCACGAGGTCGGAGTCCGAGACGCCGGTCGAGCGCTTGACGGGATCGGCCTCCTCGCGGTGCACGTGGACCGGCGCCGCGACGTCGGCCATCCCACTCAGCTCGCGGATCCCTTCGATCCCGTAGCCCATGAGGTCGCCGCCCACGTGGTCGGGGTGCCAGTGCGTGGCCAGGACGCCGGTGAGGCGCATGCCGTCGGCTCCGAGCAGCTCGACCAGCTCTCGGACTCCATAGGCGGGGTCGACCGCGACCGCCTCGCCGGTCTCGCGGTCGCCGATCACGTAGACGAAGTTGACCATCTGCCGGGCGATCGGGTCGGCGGCCGCGAAGTCGCGTCCGGCGAGGAGCTGTCGGAAGTAGAGGCGCTCGGTCATGTCCCTGCATCGTCGCGCAGACAGGCCGGGCGCAGCACCTCCTGAACGCACGACCGCGACGGCCTAGGGTTGGCCTCCATGGCGGCGCGCGTCGAGTACCGGACCTGCCCGTTCTGCGAGGCCACCTGTGGCCTCGAGCTGCACCTCGACGACCGCCGGATCACGCTCGTGCGGGGCGACCGCGACGACGTCTTCAGCAAGGGGTTCCTGTGCCCGAAGGGCACCGCGATCCGCCAGCTCGAAGACGATCCCGACCGCCTACGCACCCCGATGGTCCGACGCGATGGCGAGCTGGTGCCCGCCACCTGGCGGGAGGCGTTCGATGCCGTCGCGGAGGGGCTCCTGCCGGTGATCGAGCGCCACGGCCGCGACGCCGTCGCCGCGTACCTCGGGAACCCCAACGTCCACAGCCTCGGCGCATCGATCTACGGACGGGTCGTCCTGCAGGCGCTCGGCACCACGAACATCTTCTCGGCGAGCACCGTCGACCAGGTGCCCAAGCAGATCTCGGCCGGCCTGATGTTCGGGACCGGACTGTCGATCCCGCTCCCTGATCTCGACCGCACCGACCATCTGCTCATCCTCGGAGCCAACCCGTTCGCGTCGAACGGGAGCCTGGCGACCGCGCCCGACTTCCCGGGGCGGCTGCGCGCGATCCGGGAGCGCGGTGGGAAGTTCGTCGTGGTCGACCCGCGTCGCACCAAGACTGCGGAAGAGGCTGACGAGCACCTCTTCATCCGGCCCGGGACCGACGCCCACTTCCTGTTCGCGCTGGTGCACGTCATCGTCGCCGAGGGGCTCGGCGACCTCGGCGACGTCGCCGAGCACGTGGTCGGGTACGACGAGGTCGTCGCGCTCGCAGCGGCGTTCACGCCCGAGGCGGTCGCGCCGATCTGTGGGATCGACGCCGACACGATCCGGCGGACGGCGCGCGAGCTGGCGACGGCGCCCCGCGCGGCCGTCTACGCGCGCATCGGCACCTGCACCCAGGAGTTCGGCACGCTCGCCTCGTGGCTGGTCGACGTGCTCAACGTCGTCACCGGGAACCTCGACCGCGCGGGCGGCGCCATGTTCGCCGACCCGGCCGCCGGGGGTGCGAACTCGGGGACGACCGCGACTGGCACCGGCCGCGGGATCAGGATGGGGCGACGCCACAGCCGCGTGCGGGGAGTCGCCGAGGTGTTCGGCGAGCTACCGGCCGCGTGTCTCGCCGAGGAGATCGAGACCCCCGGTGAGGGTCAGGTGCACGCCGTCATCACAGTGGCCGGCAACCCGGTGATGTCGACCCCCGAAGGCGATCGTCTGGCCGAAGCGCTGGCATCGCTCGACTTCATGGTGAGCCTCGACATCTACGTCAACGAGACGACCCGGCACGCCGACGTGATCCTGCCGCCGCCCTCCTTGCTGGCGCGCAGTCACTACGACCTCGCCTTCTACCAGCTGTCGGTCCGCAACGTGGCGAACTACTCGCCGCCTTTGGTCGAGCTTGCCGAAGGCGAGATGCACGAGTGGGAGGTGATGCTGCGCCTCGCGAACGTCGTCGCGGGTCAGGGCGTCGACGCCGACCCGGCCGCGCTCGACGACTTCGTGGTCGAGGGCCTGGTCGCGGCTGCGGTCAAGCGCCATGGCTCGAACGTCGAGGGTCGCGACCCGGCGGAGATCGTCGAAGCACTCGCGGTGCGACGAGGGCCGGAGCGGATCCTCGACCTCATGCTGCGCACAGGGCCTTACGGCGACGGGTTCTGCGCCGATCCCGAGGGGTTGACGCTCGCGGTGCTCGAGGCCAACCCACACGGCGTCGACTTCGGTGCGCTGGAGCCCCGGATCCCGAGCATGCTGCGGACCCCGAGCGGCAAGATCGAGCTCGCGCCCGAGCCGATCGTGGCCGACGTCGAGCGGCTGCTCGCGTCACTCGAGCGCGACGGCGCACCGACCATGGTGCTCGTCGGCCGTCGTGACCTCCGCTCGAACAATTCCTGGATGCACAACCTCGACGTGCTCGTGAAGGGCAAGGAACGCTGCACCCTCCACGTCCACCCCGACGATGCGTCGCGTCTGGGTCTCCTCGACGGCGGGCCGGCCCGGGTGGCGTCGAGGGTGGGCGAGGTCCAGGCGGCAGTCGAGGTGACCGACGCGGTGATGCCGGGAGTCGTGAGCCTCCCGCACGGCTGGGGTCACGACGCAGACGGCGCGCACCTGCACGTGGCGGCGCGGCGCCCGGGAGTGAACAGCAACATCCTGAGCGACGGAGCCGTGCTCGACGCGGTGTCGGGCAACGCGGTCCTGAACGGGATCCCCGTCGAGGTCGCGCCCATCCCCGCGTAAGGGCATCTGGGCGTAGGGCTACGACATCTGGCCCATCGCGTCGATGAACGCGTCGGGATGCTGCGTCTTGCCGATGACCATGTCGTGCTGGAGCCCCATGCCACCGGGGAACTCCGGCGGGACGTAGTACTCGAAGCCGTCGCCCTCCATCGCGTCGATGATGCTCTGCGCACAGTCGCCGGCCGCGACGAAGGGCCCTTCGTAGATCGGAGCGTCGTTGTCGGGGAGATCCCAGATCTCGGTCTCGATC